>NZ_JBEXWB010000187.1:0-12176 GCF_040629645.1 Streptomyces sp. NPDC005899
ACCACTTTTTCGACCATGATCGACAAGGGGCTCAAGTCATACCGGGCCCGGAGGCCGGGAGCCCCATTTCGGAGCCACGAACACGGTAACGGGGCGCAACCAGTGGGGCGGCCGGGGTCATCGAGCTCACAGTGGCGGAGGTTCGGCGACTCCTGGCAGCTTGTCGTGTCCGACCCCCGCACCTGAGCGGACACCGCGGACGACATCACGCGCTGAGCTGGTCGAACTGGCGCCGCCGACGCCAAGCAGTTGCCCGCCGCTGTCACTACCTGCGGCGTTGTCGCACGATCGAGGGGCGGTCTCCGTGAGACCCCCCCCCACGACCGAAGTCCCGCTACACTCCCGCCAACCGGCGAAAGACCAGGTCAGACAGCGAAGTCCTGCTGGAGTACTAGTCCCCGGACGGTCCCCTCCGGACGGCCCCCTCCGGGCGGTCGGCGGCGCACGGAAGGGAGGAGCCGTCGGTCCCGGAGGCCGAGTGGCCGCCGGACCCGATGGCCGCCAGGCCGGTTCTGCGCCCGGTGTGTCGGTGCCCGGCGGCGAGATCCGGTCAGTTCCAGATGGACAGGCGGGCGACGGTGGGGGTGGCGTCGCAGAAGTAGCTGACCGCCTGGCCGCGGGCCACGTACGCCTTGCCGGCCGCGTCGCAGGAGGCGGCGCTCGGGTACATGCCGACGTAGACGTAACCGGCGGCCTGGGCGGACGGGGCGAGCAGCAGGGCGGCTGCGGCCAGCAGGCCGGTCAGGCTCAAGGTCGAAATAGTTTTGCGCATGGGTGTGTTGCTGCCTTTCTGATTTCCGGTGGGGAGCGCTCCGGAAGTGATGATCCGGTGTGCGGTGAGCAGCTTCCCTCACCGCCGTACCGGAGAGCAATGGTCGAGACCAATTCACTTCGAAGTCTTCGCAGCGGGCCACGAGGTGGGGCGGAGCCGCCGCAACCTGCCGGGCGGCGATACCGACCGCGGGAGTTGTTGACTGATCGGCACGGTGGGGCGCGACAGGGCGTGTCACGCGTCGTCGAGGTACCGGAACGCCTGCCCCCCGCGTCGAGCAGGCCGGCGATCACCTCGGCCGCGTGCTCGCCCGCCCGAACGGGCCGCAGACCCAACGGCCGCGCACAGGTACTAGTTTGGTCTAGACCAAGACGGGTACAGTTCACCTCGTCGCCATGACCGATCCGCACGGTCGCAGGGTGACTGCTTGACATGCTCATGCTGTCTGCCCTCGGGCGGGTCGGCACGAACCCCCCACACAGGAGTCGTCATGAAGAGCAAGAAGATGCTGGCCGCAGTCATCGGCGCGGGGATCGCCCCGCTGCTGGCCGTGAGCCTCCCGGCCGGCAGCGCGAGCGCGCACGGCTACATATCCTCGCCGCCCAGCCGGCAGGCCCAGTGTGCCGCGGGCGTGGTCTCCTGCGGTTCCATCAAGTACGAGCCGCAAAGCGTCGAGGGCCCCAAGGGCCTGAAAAGCTGCAGCGGAGGCAACGCCGCCTTCGCCGAGCTGGACAACGACAGCAAGGGCTGGAGGGTGACCCCGGTCAGCCGGACCACCAGCTTCAACTGGCGTCTGACGGCCCGGCACGCCACGTCCACCTGGCAGTACTACGTGGGTGGCCGGAAGATCGCGGAGTTCAACGACGGGGGTGCCCGGCCGGGCGAGACCGTCACCCATCAGGTGAACTTCGGCAGCCTGACCGGCAAGCAGAAGGTGCTCGCCGTGTGGAACATCGCCGACACCAGCAACGCGTTCTACGCCTGCGTGGACGTGAACGTGAGCTGACGCGGTGCCACCACCCGGTTCTGCCGGGACGTGCCGGTCCGTAGGGCCGGCCGGTGTTCCGGTGCCTGGAGCGGAGGACACGCCCGCCGCTCCGGGCACCGAGTACCTCCTCCGGGCCGTCAAGCGGCCGGGGCCTTCGGCCAACCGTGTGCGAAAGGGTGGGTACGGCGATGGAGACAGTCGGCGAGCGAAGCGTTCACCGCCCTCAGGGGCCGGCCCGAGCCGGAACCCGGCCTGACGGGCGGGCTCACCGGGCGGCCCGGTCCCTGGCCTACCGGATCCAGCCGCGCGGCCCGGCGCTGCTCAGGGTGTGCGTGGGTACGGTGTTCCTGTGCTTCGGCGTCCTCAAGTTCTTCCCCGCGGCCAGCCCCGCCGAGGGGGTCGCCGTCCGGGCCGCGACGAAGCTCACCCTCGGCCTGCTGCCGCCGGACCTGATCCTGCCGATGCTGGCGGTGGGCGAAACGGCCATCGGCCTCGGCCTCGTCACGGGGGTGCTGCTCCGTCTGGCCCTGGTGGGGTTCTTCGCGCACATGGTCGGCGTCTTCTCCGCGCTCGTGCTGCTCCCCGGGGAGATGTGGCAGAGGGGCGTGCCGACTCCCACCCTGGAGGGCCAGTACGTCATCAAGAACGTCGTCCTGGTCGCGGCCTGTCTCGTGGTGGCGGCCGACGAATGGGGCAGGACCCCGCCCCCTGACCCCACCGACCTGACCCCACCGACCTGAAGGGCCACCCTGCGAGGCCCCCACCGCAACCCACCGCGCCGACCTCCCACCGGATCCTGGCCTACATCGAGAACGATCAGGAACAGTTCGACGCGATCCTCACGCCCCCCGAGGGCAAGGCCCGGTGGACGCCGGACGACGCCAGCCGGCGGGTCGGCAACCGGGTCGAGACACCCGTGACACCGAAGGAGAAGACCACCGCGATCCACACGCTGGCCCAGGACGACCAGGTCGCCGCGATGGTGACCAGTGACTTTTTGCAGCGGCCCGAGGTGACGGCCAAGGTAACCACGGTGGACAGGGCCCGGGTGGTGGAGGAGTTCACCCGCGACGAGCAGGTGGCCACCACGGCGGTCACGAACTCGCTGCGCCGACCGGACGATGACTGTCCCCGACGCTGTCACTACACACGGCGCGGTCACCCCTTCGCGGGACAGGCCGAGAGAACCCGCCCCACCCCCGGCACCACGCCGCTACAATCCCCACGCTCAAGCCGTTGACCAGGACATACACCGAAGTCCGGCTGGAGTATTAGGAGCGGACGCTCTACTTTGAGCTACGAGTCGACGCGAGCGTTGACTGGCCCGGACTTGCACCGGGATCTTCCGCACAGTGGCGGTTCCGGTGACGAATCGGACCCATCCTGAAGATGACCGCCTGGCTCTGACTCTATCGGAAGGGCTCATCCTTCGTCGCCCCCTTGGGGTTCACGTCGCTTGTACGTATCCGGTGCGGCGGGGTGCCCCGCCGCGGGTGGTGGTCACGGCTTCTTCGTGATGCCGAGGTGGTCGGCCTGTACGTGGGTGAGGAAGTAACCGTGCCCCTTCGCGGTAACGCTGATGCCGTACGGGTGGGTCGCGGTGATCTCGTAGTCGCGGGTGCGGTTCGCGACAAGGTTGGCGTTCTCGAGGCGGACGGTGTCACCAACCTCGTAGGTCTGTCCGGCCTGGATCATCGCGGCGTCTCCGGGGTGGGCATCGAATTGACCTCGGGGTGCGTGTACCGGATCGGCAGGCCGAGGCTGTGCGCGTATCGGATTTCGGCGCGGGTGCTGTCGCCGATGTAGTCCCCGACGACCAGAACCTCGTCCGCGAGGCGGATCTTCGCCCGGTGCAGGGCGTCCAGACGGGCCTTGAGCGGCTCCGCCTGCTCCTCGGTCGCCCACAGGCCGTGGGGTTCCTTCATGTTGCAGCCCGGGGCAACGACGATGTGGCCGGCCGCGGTATCCCGCAGGTTCGCCTCCTGCATGTCAGCCATGAACCGGGTGCTGCCGCAGATCACGACGATGCGGGGGATGTTGAGGGCCTGCTTCGCCTGGGCGAGCTTCTCCTCCGGGGTGAGGGGCGGGGGGTACGACATGGTCACTTTTCCTTCGTGATGGTGCGGATGTACCGGTAGCCGGTACTGATGGGCCGCAAGCGGTCCAGCCGGATACGGGTGCGGCGGCCAGGACGGGCGGACGACACGGGGTTCCTGGGCTGGACGAGTCGAGGTCGTGGCGAAGCGGCTCATGCTCGACGAGGCCCTGGCCAGCCGCCACCTTGTCACCGGCGACCACTACAGGCACTGCCCGCTCGCCAGCGAGGCGGACGGATTGGACACGGCCACGGCGGAGCGAATCAGGGCGCTCAACGACGACTACCGCAACGAGCATGGCCAATGCTCGGGGGGCGTGGAACGGTGCGTCCGGGACGCCCGGGTGCGCCGCACCCTCGAACTCCTGGCCCTGCCGTACAGCGACCACCCCAACTACCTGCCGGAGTGGCGGCCGCAGGTGCCCGCGGCGAAGCCCCCGCACCAGCACGGTGCTGGGGCTTCGTCATGCGTCGACGAGGGTTGGGGGCAGTCACCTGTACGACCCGCTCGACATGGCGTACACCGAGTTCGATGACTGCCGTGGAGGCGTGTTCCCGGTCCGCCCGTACACTCTCTCGTGGCGCGCGTCCTCGATAGCTTGCCGCTTGGCCAACTCAGCCCGCAGGATGCGTTGTTCCACCCACCACCCCTTGGGCTTCTTCGCCTTCTTCTTCGCCATGCTGCCCCTCCCCCTGAGTTGGGGGCCGAGCGTAGTCCTGGCTCAGGATGGGCCGCTAGAGCCCATCCCGCACATCCCCCGCCCCACCGGCAGAATGCCCTCGTGGCGAGGTACACGGTGCATGGCGGGACGCGGCAAGAGTGCCAGCGGGCGTTGGATGACCTGTGCCGGGTGCTGGACGCCCAGGTGACACTCCTCCCGACGGACCGGCTGGGTGGCAGCTGGATTGCGCGCGCTGAACCGACAGAGATTCCGAGCCACGAGGTCCGGGGCCTTGTTGTGCGGTAGGGGGACCCAGCTTCAGTCCCTAGCGCATGGAGCCATCCGAGCCGATCTCCCCCACAGCCCACCCACTGATCTCAGACAGTGCCGTACGGAACAGTCCGCCCGCTGCCGGCGTGACCGCGTTTCCGTGGATGACCTTGCCGCTACGCGGGTGCAGGTGCTGCTCTTCGCCGTTGAAGAGACCTTCAGCCAGGAAGTCGGCAGCGAAGCTTCGTCCCGGCATTTGCCGCTTGAGCTGGCGTGCGCTTTCCTTGCGCGCCAATTGTCACGACAGACGAGTTCACCGGTGATCATGACGCCGTCCAGGATGACGGTGACGTTCACGGGATCGTGAGACCACTCCCCCGCGTCCTCTACTCGCTGCACCATGCGGGCCAGGAAGGCATCGGGTTGGGACATTGGGCAGTTCCTTTCACCGCGGTCAAGTGGGCGGGCACTACCTTGACATGAGCGGCCTGGGCTAGTGGCGGAGACGAAATGTTCCCGGCGACGTACCCGGCGAGTGCTACTGACACGGCCCCGAGCCCGCCGGCAACGATTGCGCCGGCCATTGTGCTTGCCCAGAGCGCCAGGCCCGCGAAGAGGACAAGGAGCAGGAAGCCCGCCACTTCGACGGGTCTCCTGCATCGAACGGTACAACGCCAGCGGCTCCGTAAGCAGAGCAGTGCCTTTGCGCGTTTCCGACATCCGACACATCACGCGAGCAGCTAGTTCTTGGATCCCTGCGTGTCGCAGCGTCGCTTATGGACGATGCCGCGAACGTCTTCCATGGCGCGGATCTGCGCTCAGTCCGCATCGACGGGCCAGAGGAGCTTGATGGGATTCGTTGGGACGAGGCGACGCAGGGGCCGTCTTGGTTGGCGACGCGGATTCGGCAGATGTCGGTGGAACTATCACCAGGGCACTGGTTGGTGCAACCAGTGAGTGCCGACGACTGGACCCTTCTGCACGTGTGCGATCGGACTGAAGCGCAGCGGCCCCCGCCGGTTGGTGGGGGCCGCTGTGTCGTGCGGGTCGGTTGGTCACTGGTGCGTCGACGGTGCGTAGTGGGCAGCCCGTACCCGTCGGAGCCACGCTTCGGCCGGTCGTTCATCCGGCTTGTCGGGTAGCACACTGGTCGTGGAATCGAAGAGGGATTCGTACCGCTGGAGCATGGGCAGGGCGACCATTGCGTCGGCTGCGACCTGCTCCCCGAACTCGTGGTAATCGTCGGGGTTCTCGACACGGATCCGCAGGTGACCGGAGGAGTACAGCTCGAAGCCCTGGTGACAGAGGCGGCGCAGGTGGCGGGCGTGTTTCTCGGTGCGCTTCCTGGTGTCGGCAGAAAACGATCCGTCGCCGCGGTCGTACAGCCGCTTGAATTGCTGGGTGGCGTAGCCGAGGTAGGCGTCGCGGACCCGTTTCGCAGAGAGCAGTGTCGATCGGATGTCTATGAGTTCGTCGCCGAGGGGGGTCCGCACTTCATAGAGGTCGTCGGGGAGCCAGACAAGTTCCATGACAGTCGGGTTTCCGCCGAGGGCGAGCCGGCACCACTTTGCGGCCTCGTGGAGTGTCCGGTCGGGACGGTTGGTGACGTGGGATTCCGTTGGCCGGTGTAGCCCATGGAAGTCGGCAGTGTGAGCGGCGAACATGCCCAGCCGGTCGATGTCGGATCCGGGGCGGGCCAGGCCGTAGGCCGTAGAGCCGACGATCCCGGAGAGCAGGACGTTCACGGATGTTCCCTTGCTGGTTCGGCTGGCCGTTGCCACTAGCAGATGCGTGCGGGGTCCCCATGGCAGCAGAAGCACGACTTGCGGTCGAGCCGATATTCGACCGAGGGCACGTCGGGAGCGCGCTCAAGCAGCGCAGGTTGGGGACGCCACGGTGCGTTTCACGTCGCCTCTCGGTGGCAGGCGCAGGAGCAACCGGCTCCGGTGAACTTGTGGTTGGGCCGGCACCTGGTGCGCATGCGGTTCCGCCACTCCGACAGGTCGCTGCGGTCGGGGTTGCGGATGATGGCCCCGTCCAGCAGGCGGGCCGTTTCGCAGGCGGTCGACAGGTAGTGGCGGGTGGTGGGCAGCGAGAAGGACGTCAGGGGAGCTGCTCCGTGGTGGCGCCGGGGACGTTGGCGGCGGACCGGTTGCTGATGGCGGCGAGTACGGAACAAGGAGCGAAAAGGCGTGGGCGGACCGCCCGCTGCGGTCGGTGCGGCTGCTGGTCACCACGACGTGCGGGAACAGCATCGACAAGGACACCTTCAACGACAAGCACTGGAAGCCGGCGCTCGCCGACGCCGGTCTCATCCCTACGCCGAGAGTGACGCTGGTGGAGCCGAAGGCCGGCAAGCACCCGTGGCGCAAGCAGACGTGGGTGATGCCGAGGGAGCTCGGCTTCCATGCCCTGCGGCACACCTTCGCCGGTGTCGTCCTGTTCGAGGGCGAGACCATCACTCAGCCGGCTGCGTGGCTGGGATACTCGGATCCGGCGTTCACGCTTCGGACCTACGTGCACTTCATGCCGAAGTCGGGGAACCGCGGCCGGGCTGCAATCGGCAGGTCTCTTGTCGGTGACCCCGGCGCCGCGGTCGAGGGAGGCGAGGCAACGCCGACCTTCGAAACGAGGTGGGATCTCCCCAAATTCTCCCCCAGGGGCTGTGGGCGCAGGAATGGTGGTCGGAGTACAGTACTCCGACCACCACTCTGCAGGGACCTTCGGGATGCGTCGTCCCAGCTAGGGCGTCGTGATGCGCGGGCGGGGCGCGGTGGCCATGCCGTTGCCTATGGCGAAGCCCGGGTGCGGGGGCTGGTTGTAGGCCGTGTTCTGCCAGGCCAGCGCCGTCCGGTAGGTGGTGTCGTGGAGCAGCGTGGTGATCCTCGTGCCGGTCTCGTACGGCGTGGAGTAGATCCGTAGCGCGGTGTTGTCCGTGGTCGGCCAGACGACCTCCTCGCGCCAGTCGCCGAGGATGTCGCCGGAGAGGGACGGGGTCGCCTTGGTGCCGTTGTTGGAGTGGACCGAGGCTCCCGTCAGCTGGCGCGTGTCGCCCGAGGTGCCGTATTTGTCGATGTGGGTGCCGTCGAGGAGTTCACGGGTCGTGTCCCCGTCCCACCAGGCCAGGAAGTTGGCACTCGAGGGTTTCCGGCTGGTGACCACGGAGCCCTGGGGGCCGCGCACTCCTGACACGGCGGAGGACCAGGACTCGGCCCCGGGGCTTCCCGGCCAGATGTCCGCCGACACGCCGCGTCCGTTGTCACCACTCGCCGGGGTGGACCACAGGATCGCCCCGGTCCTCGCGTCCGCCATCCAGGAGGACGGCTTGGAACCGTCCTCGTCGACCTTGAACTCCTCCAGGCCCGCCCGGGAGGGGTCGAGGTCGCCGACGTGCATGGCGTCGCCGTGCCCGTTCCTCGTCGTCCACAGTCCGGCGCCGTTGTCGTCCACGGCCATGGCGCCGTACACGATCTCGTCCCTGCCGTCGGAGTCGACGTCGGCGACCGACAGCTGGTGGTTGCCCTGGCCGTCGTAGCCCTTGCCGGTGTTGGTCGAGCTGCTGGTGTCGAACGTCCACCGCCGGGTGAAGGCACCGCCGCGCCAGTCCCAGGCGGCGATGACACTGCGCGTGTAGTAGCCGCGCGCCATGATCAGCGAGGGCCTGGCACCGTCCAGATAGGCCGTGCCGGCCAGGAAGCGGTCGACGCGGTTGCCGTAGGAGTCACCCCAGGAGGAGACCGTGCCGCGCGCGGGGACGTAGTCGACGGTGCCCATCGCGGCGCCGGTGCGGCCGTTGAACATCGTCAGGTACTCCGGTCCGGACAGGATGTAGCCGGAGGAGTTGCGGTGGTCGGCGGACGGGCTGCCGATCGCCTTGCCGGTCCCGTCGACACTGCCGTCGGCGGTCTTCATGGCCACCTCGGCCTGGCCGTCGCCGTCGTAGTCGTACACCTGGAACTGCGTGTAATGCGCTCCGGAACGTATGTTGCGGCCGAGGTCGATGCGCCACAGGCGGGTGCCGTCGAGGCGGATGCCGTCGATGACCGTGTTGCCCGTGTAGCCGGACTGGGAGTTGTCCTTGGCGTTGGTCGGCTGCCACTTGAGGACGAAGTCGAGGGCGCCGTCGCCGTCCAGGTCGCCGACGGAGGCGTCGTTCGCCTCGTAGGTGTAGGCGACTCCGTCGGGGGACGTGCCACCGGCCGGCGGGGTGAGGGGGACGTCCTTGTATCTGGCGCGGAACTGGACCGCGTGCACCGAGTCGCCCTGCTCCACGCCGTTCACCACCGCGCGCACCGTGTAGTCGGCGGTGGCGGGCGCGCCGGAGTGGAGGTAATTGGTCGAGGCGGTGACGGGCGAGGCGTTCACCTTGGTGCCGGCCCGGTAGACGTTGAACGACACGCCGTCCGGATCGGTCCCCAGCCAGCGCCAGCTGACGAGGTTGCCGCTGTCGGTGTGCACGCTGACGACACCGCGGTCCAGGGCCTCGGCCTGCCGTGCGGTGGCGGCCTGGGACGTCGGTCCCAGGGCCATGAGTGTGCCGGCGGCGAGCAGCGCGGCGGTCAGCGAACCGATCAGCTCGCGGCGGCGGCCGGCACGGCGGTGGGAGCGGGACCCGGAGCGGGGGCGGGGGTGGCGGTGCAAAGGTTCCACGACAGGCACCTTCTCGGCAGCGGGGTCGGGGGGATCACACCCCGTCAGTTGCCGCCCGCGGCCGTGAGGTTGCCGCCGGACCCCGCCTTTTTCACGCCTTCGCGCGTCCCGGTCCCCCGCCCGCGCAGACCCGCCGCGTGCGCCGCGGAGTGCAGGGAGCGCAGGGCGAGCAGCAGGACACCGATGTCGTCCAGGTAGACGGGGTCCGGCAGCAGGTCGACGGGCGACACCGTGTAGAGCACCGCGGCCCACATCAGCGCCTTGTTGTGCAGGGGGACGCCCGCGTCGACGAGGAGCCGTCTGGCCCGGAAGACCCGCACCAGGAGGACGGCCGCGGTGACCGCCGTGAGCAGGGCGGCGACCACGGCGACGATCAGCCAGACGGACAGGTCCATGGCTCATCGTCTCCCGGGAAGGGCCCCGCAGCCGTCAGGCGTCATCCGTGGCTCCTGGCCTGTTCCCGAGCGCGGCGGCGCTTGAGGGCACGCCGTTCGTTCTCGTCCAGGCCGCCCCAGACGCCGGAGTCCTGGGCGTTCTCCAGGGCCCAGTCCAGGCACTGTTCCCGGACGGGGCACTGCCGGCAGACCGCCTTCGCCTCCTCGGCCTGCACAAGGGCCGGGCCGGTGCTTCCGATGGGGAAGAAAAGGTCGGGGTCCACTTCACGGCAGGCCGCGTGCGTACGCCAGTTGTCCATGTCTGTCACTCCTTCGTATACCGGGTGTTCGGCTCGGTCCGTCCTCCTGCGGGTGACCGGCATCTGGCGTCCGAAACCCCGACGGGCGTGTGCGCGACGGCTCATGGGTGCCGGCCGCCCCCGTACGGACGCCGCATCGGCCCTCGGTGGCGGGTGCGCCGGGGGTCCCGCCGGTCTGCGTCCCGCATGTCCGGAAGGGCCTACCACGCCTCCGGCAGCCGGGTGCCGGGGCTGGGGGCGGCAGCGCACGCGGCGTCCATCCGGCTGCGGTGGTTCGTCACCGCGTCCGGCTCGTCGACGACGTCCACCCGGGCTCCCGGTACCTCCAGGACCGCCCGGTCGCCGATCTCCCGGGCGGAGACCCGCAGGAGGTGCAGCGCCGGTACGCCCGTCAGGGGGTGCGGGGGGAAGTCGAGGGGCACGATCTGCACCGTGATCAGCGGTCGGCGCATGGCCTCGGACAGCGCCGCCCGCTGCTCGGCCATCACGTCGGGCCCGCCGACCCGCGTGTGCAGGGCGGCAGCCGGAAGGAGCGCCCAGAGTGCCGTGCCGCGTTCCTCCATCCGGCGCCGGCGCTCCTCCAGCAGCTCGACGCGCCGCTCCGGACGCCCGGGCGCCTCGTCGTGGTGCAGGGTCCGGCGCAGCGCGGTCTCGTAGGCCGGGGTCCGCAGCAGTTCGGGCACCAGTGCGGGGTGCCAGGTGCGTACGAGCGTCGACGAGGACTCGATGCCGATGACCTCCTGCTGCCACGGTTCCATCACGTCCCGCCAGCGGTGCCACCAGCCGGGCAGATTCGCGGTGCCGAGACCGGCCATGATCTGTTCCGCCTCCGCGGCCGGCACCTGGTAGCGGTCCAGCAGGAGACGGACCTGGTGGGCGTCGAGGCCCGTCTCCGCCCGTTCGATGCGCCGTACCGTGGCGGGGTGAGCGCCCAGGGCCGCCGCGGCGGCCTCCAGACCGACGCCGGCGCGCTCCCGCAGCGTGCGCAGGCGTGCCGCGAGGACACGGTGCTCGGGGGTGGGGCCGGATCGGGGCCTCATGCACCTGCCTTCCTCGCGTGCTCGTGGGAGAGCGGCCCGGTGACGCATTCTGTCGCTTGCAAAGTATGCGCTTTGCGCCGAGAGTACATACATGTCGGAAATAGATGCCTGTGCTCGGCTTCCTCAGGAGGACTCCGACGGGCACAGTGCCCGGAGCTGGTGGATTCCCCGCCTCCCCAAGGGGGTCCCCGAGGCCCGGCACCACGTACAGGAAGCGCTGCGCGACTGGGGGGAATCCGCCGACCGCGTCGAGACCGCGGCGCTGGTGGTGACCGAGCTGGTCACGAATGCGGTACGGCACACCGCCGGGCGGCGGATACGGTGCCGTGTCGCGCGGGCCGCGGGCCGTGTCCGCATCTGCGTGTGGGACGGGGGCGCCGGGAACGTGCCGGCCCCACTGCGTGAGGCGGCCGCCGTCGGCGGCCCCGGCGGATCGCGAGCCCCTCGGCCACGCCGTCCCGAGACCCCGGACCCGGCCGCACAAATCGGCCACGTCCCGCACCGGCGCGAGAGCCCCGACGGGCCGGGAGCCGCGGAACGGCCCGCACGGCCGGGCGCGCAGGTCACCCCGGACAGCGCGGAGGGGCCGGGAGGCCCGACCGGCGCCGCGGCCCCCTCCGGGTGCGCGGATGCCGCCGGCCGCGAGGCTTCCGGCGGACTCGGCCCGGCCTCCCTGGCCGAGGGCGGCCGGGGCCTGGTCATCGTGGACGCGCTGGCGGCGCGCTGGGGCACCCGTACGGGCCTCGCCGGCCTGCTCGTCTGGGCGGACATCTGACGGGCCCGATCGGGCCGGGGCGCCGGGCTCAGGCGCTGGCTCGGACGCCGGGCTCAGGCTCCGGCAGCTGCCGTCCGGCACTCCGGGTGGCCCCAGCCCTGCGGGTTCTTCGCGATCATGTCCTTCGCCGCGTAGGGCCTGCCGCAGTGGCACCGGCCCGCGAACCTCGCGCGGATCGTCCCGCTCGACCGCGGCGCCTTCGTGCCCGCCGTCGCGGCTCCCGCCCCTTC
>NZ_JBEXWB010000188.1:0-12086 GCF_040629645.1 Streptomyces sp. NPDC005899
GGGTCGCGGACGCGCCCACCGCCGGCGGCGAGCCCGCCCGCCCCGATCCCGGGCCGGCACCGGCCGAACACGCGGACAGCAGCAGGGAGGCCGGGACGAGCACGGCCGCCACCCCCCTGCGCACCGAGGGGGCGTGCACCGATCCGAACACAGCACCGCGCACAGCAGAGATCCTTTCGACGGTGACCCGATCACTGTTCTTACACTGCCGGTCCGCCCGGGGCGTGGTCTTCGTCCATTGTCCCGCCGCGGGAACCCCCGCCCGCGGCACCCCGTCACCGCGCCGGACCCGTCACCCCCGCGTCAGTCCCAGGAGTCGCGGGCCCTCGGCAGTCCGGCGATCTCCGCCAGGTCCAGGTCCGTGAGCCGCAGGTCCGCCGCGCCCGCGTTCTCCACGGCCCACCGCTCGTGCTTGGTGCCGGGCACGGGCACCACGTGGCTGCCCTGCCGCAGCACCCAGGCCAGCGCCACCTGCGACGGAGTGGCGCCGTGCCGCTCCGCGATCCGGCGCAGGCCCGCCACCACCGGCTGGTTGGCGGCCATCATCTCCGCCGTGAAGCGGGGGTGCCTGGCGCGCGGGTCGTCCGGTTCGAAGCCCTGCCCGGGCTTCAGCGTCCCCGTCAGATAGCCGCTGCCCAGCGGCATGGCGGCCAGCAGTCCCACGCCCCGCGCCGCGCACCACGGCAGGAGGTCCTCCAGCGCCTGCGGCGACCACACGGAGAGCTCCGCCTGAACGGCGCTGACGGGGAAGACCTGCTGCACCCGCTCCAGTTGCCCGAGGGTGACGTCGTGCGTCCTCGACCCGGGCCGGCGCCCGGCCCGCGCGCCCACGGCGCACAGACCGAGCGCCCGCACCTTGCCCGCGCGCACCAGGTCCGCCATGGCGCCCCAGGTCTCCTCCACCGGCACCTCCGGATCGGCCCGGTGCAGCTGGTAGAGGTCGATCACGTCGGTCTGCAGCCGCCGCAGCGAGGCGTCGCAGGCCCGGCGCACGTACCCGGGGCGGCCGTTGGCCACGATGTGCTGATCACCCACCAGCAGCCCGCACTTGGTGGACAGGAAGGCGTCCGCCCGGCGCCCCTTGAGCGCGCGGCCGACGAGCAGTTCGTTCGTGAAGGGCCCGTACATGTCCGCGGTGTCGAGAAGTTGGACGCCCGCGTCCAGCGCGGCGTGCACCGTCCGCAGCGAACGGTCACCACGCTGTTGCGAGGTGCTGTAGGCCCAGCTCATCGGCATACAGCCCAGCCCGACGGCGCCGACGGCGAGCGCCGCCGCACCGATTGTCCTGCGCTCCAACTCCCCCTACCCTCCCTCGGCCCCCCATGATCACGGGACCCCACCGCACCCCAAAGTAGCCTCTGCCGCTCCGAGCCCTTCGCATAGCCTCCTGAGCATGACTTCGACACCTGCCAACGACGTGTGGCTGCCGATCGCGGCCGACGAGATCGAAGGGCTCCCCGAGGGCCTCGACTACCGGTTCTGGGACGGCGGCCCGGACTACCCGGCGGACCCCGCGCACTGCGCCTTCTACGTGGTCCCCTACATGAAGGGACCGGAGGTGGCTGCCCGCCCGCTCAAGGGCATGGACGCCGTCCGGGTCGTCCAGACGCTCTCCGCGGGCATCGACCACGTGGAGCCCGGGCTCGGCCTGCTGCCCGCCGGAGTGCAGCTCTGCAACGCCAAGGGCGTGCACGAGGCGTCCACCGCCGAGCTCGCCCTCACGCTCGTGCTCGCCTCCCTGCGCGGCTTCCCCGCCTTCGCGGAGGGCCAGGAGAAGGAGGAGTGGCGGTCCGGCTTCTACCCGGCGCTCGCCGACAAGTCGGTGCTCGTCGTGGGGTACGGATCGATCGGAGCCGCCATCGAGGACCGGCTCGAACCGTTCGAGTGCGCGCGGGTGGTGCGCGTCGCGCGCTCGGCCCGGACCACCGGGCGCGGCCCCGTGCACGCGATCGGGGAACTGCCCCGGCTGCTGCCGGAGGCGGACGTCGTCATCCTGTCCACCCCGCTGAACGCCTCCACGCAGGGGCTGGTGGACGCCGGTTTCCTCGCGGCGATGCGGGACGGCGCGCTGCTCGTCAACGTGGCGCGGGGAGGGGTCGTCGACACCTCGGCCCTGCTGGCCGAACTGGAGTCCGGGCGCTTGCGGGCCGCCCTCGACGTGACGGACCCCGAACCCCTGCCCGTGGGCCATCCCCTCTGGCACGCTCCCCATGTCCTCATCACCCCTCATGTAGGAGGCAGTACGTCGGCGTTCCTGCCGCGGGCGAAGCGTCTGCTGGCCGGACAGCTCACCCGGTTCGCGGCGGGGGAGCCCGTCGGCAACCTGGTGCTCACGACGTCCTGACCACCCCGCGGAACGATTCGGCCGCGCACAGTGGCGGCAACACCCCTTTCGGTCACTCAGAGTAGATGGACTATGTCCCTCTGTGACCGCTCTGGTGTATCGTCCACAAGGGGGTCGCGCCGCGGCAGGGACGGCGTCGGGGAGGAAGCGGACGCGAGGGGGCGACGGGCGATGTGCGGCCGGCTGAAAGACCAGCGGACACGGCACGGCGAGTGGCGGCGGCCGGACGGCACCGAGCGGCCAGGGGCGGCGGTGGCGCCGGACCCGGCCCGGGAGACTCTCCGGTGAGCGCCCTAGGAGCCCTGCTCTCCCGGCAGCCGGCGGCCGGGCAGCCCGGCCCGGGGCGACCGGCATCGGGGGAAGCGGGATCCGGGCCGTCGGTGCCGGGGCCGCAGACGCCCGGGCAACCCGCCGCCGGACGGCCGGTGTCCGGGCGGCCCGCCGCCGTACGCCGTGCGGGGCTGCGCTCCCAGCTCCTCCTCGCCTTCGTCTGCGCCGGATACGGCATCGGGGCCGCGGTCGGCTGGGGCTCGCCCGGACTGGCCCTCTTCATGGGTGACTTCGGCCTCAGCGCGGCCGCCCTGATCGCCGCCGTCTCGTGCTTCGTGCACGCCCGCAGGAGCGGCAGCCGGTTCCGGCCCGCCTGGCTCCTCTTCTCGCTCTCCTCCGCGATGGCCGCGGGAGGCAACGCGGTCTGGGGATGGTACGAAGTGGTGCTGGGCCGCCCGGTGCCCTCCCCGTCCGCCGCCGACGTCTTCTTCCTCTGCTTCGCCCCGCCCGCCATCGTCGGGCTCCTGGTCCTCGCCAGCCGCCCCGCCAACCGCGCCGGCTGGATCTGCCTGGTACTGGACGCCTGGCTGATCGGGGGATCCCTGCTCACGCTCTCCTGGAGCCTGGCGCTCGCCCACACGGCCCGAATCGCCAACGCGAGTGGCGAGAGCGTGGCCCGGGCGGCGCTCTCGCTGGCCTACCCGCTGCTCGACATCGTGCTGGTCTCCATGGTCCTCGCCCTGCACTTCCGCAGGGGCAGCGTGGACCGCTCCGCGGTGAACCTGGCCATCGCCGGGCTCGCCCTGACCGTCGTGTGCGACGCCCTCTTCACCTCGCCGCTGCTGCGATCCGCCTACCAGTCCGGCCAGTTGCTCGACGCGGGCTGGTTCGCCGGCTCGCTGCTCCTCGCCTACGCGCCCTGGCGGGCGCGCCGCGTCCAGGACAACGCTGTCGGACCGGGCCGCCAGGCCCGTTCCGGGAGCCGCCCGATCGCCGGGTCCCTGGCGGCGCTCACGCCTTACCTCGCCGCTGCCGTGTGCACGCTCGGCATCCTGTACAACGTGGTGCAGGGCCACCGGGTGGACCGCTTCGTGCTCCTCACGGGCTGTGCGGTCGTGCTCGCCCTGGTGGTCCGCCAGGCCATCATGCTCGTCGACAACATCGCGCTGACCCAGGAGCTGGCCCAGAAGGAGAACCACTTCCGCTCGCTCGTCCAGGGCTCCAGCGACGTCATCATGATCGCCGCGCCCACCGGTGTCCTGCACTACGTCAGCCCCGCGGCGGCGGGTGTCTACGGCCGGGAGGCCGAGGACCTCGTCGGCACCGAGCTCTCCTCGATCATCCACCCCGCCGACCTCGGGGGAGTGGTGCACGAGCTCCGGCGGTTCCTCGCGGCCCGCGCCCAGGAGGAGCCCACCACCAGGATCGAGTGCCGCTTCAGATCGGGGGCCGGCGACTGGCTCCACGTCGAGTCCACCGTCAACCGGCACCAGGGCGGCCTGCTGTTGAACAGCCGGGACGTCACCGAGCGGGTCAGGCTCCAGGCCCAGCTCCAGCACAACGCCGAGCACGACCCGCTCACCGACCTGCCCAACCGCGCCCTGTTCACCTCCCGGGTGGCGCAGGCGCTCGGCGGCCGGCGCGCCGGGGACCAGGGCACCGCCGTGCTCTTCATCGACCTGGACGGATTCAAGGCGGTCAACGACTCCATCGGCCACCAGGCGGGCGACGAGCTGCTCGTCCAGGCCGCCCACCGCCTCCAGGACTCCGTACGCGCCACGGACACCGCGGCCCGGCTCGGCGGGGACGAGTTCGCCGCGCTCATCGTCGGTGACGGCACCCGGGACCAGGCGGCCCGGGAGTACCAGGTCCACGAGATCGCCGAACGGCTGCGGCTCACGCTCTCCCAGCCCTACCGGATCGGCGGTGGCGAGGTCAGGGTGGCGGCCTCCATCGGTGTCGCCTTCGCCGAGCCCTCCATCACGCCCAAGGACCTGATGCGCAACGCCGACCTCGCCATGTACCGCGCGAAGGCCGGCGGCAAGGACCGTGTCGAGCTCTACGCCCCCCAGATGCAGGCCGAGGTCGTCCGCCGCACCGAGCTCGCGGGGCGGCTCCGCACCGCTCTGCGCGAGGGCGAGTTCGCCCTGCTGCACCAGCCGGTCGTCCACCTCGCCAGCGGCACGGTCGCCGCCGTCACCGCGCAGGCCCGCTGGCGCTCCGCCCAGGGCGTCCTGTTCACACCCGCGGAGTTCCTGCGGGTCGCCGAGGACGGCGACCGTGCCGCCGAGCTCGGCGGCTGGCTGCTGGAGCAGGCCGTGGCGCAGGCCGCCGACCGGGCCGGGGCCGGGCACCCGGTCCCGGTCTGCGTCCGGGTGTCGGCCGGCCGGCTGCTGGACCGGACCGTGCCCCTCGGTTCCGTCGAGGCGCTGCTCACCCGGCACGGGCTGCCGTCGGGCGCCCTGATGATCGAGGTCTCCGGCGACGACCCGCGGATCTCCTTCGACGAGCTGGAGCAGCGGCTGATCGAGCTCCGCCGGCTCGGCGTGCGGATCGCGCTGGACGGTTTCGGCAGCGGGTACGCCGCGGTCAACGCATTGCGGCGGCTGCCCATCGACGTGCTGAAGCTGGACCGCGGGCTGGTGGAGGGGGTGGCGGAGTCCGCGCGGCTCCACAAGATCACCGGTGGGCTGCTGCGCATCGCCGGGGACCTCGGTGTCCAGTCAGTGGCCGACGGGGTCGACGTACCCGAACAGGTGCGCGTGCTGCGCACCCTGGGGTGTACCCACGGTCAGGGGGCGGCCTTCGCCGGCCCGCTGGACGAGCACCGCCTGCGGCGCACGCTGACCAGGGGGAAGTACCCGGTGCCCGGCGGTGGGCCGGCTGCGCCGCCGGTGCCGGCCGGCCGTTCGCTGCCCCTCCAGAGCCGCTCACATGCTGAGACGCCCGTCCCACCCACTTGACACCGTGTGCGTGCCGGAGAGAGGGTCAATGCCATGCGCACCCGAATTCTCGTACTTGGAAAGCGCGTCGGCTGAAGCAGGGTCACTCATGGACACCCCGCAGACCGCACCGGCGCGCTCCCCTCGCTTGCCTCACGGCACGGGGGGTTTTTTGTTGCACCGGTACCTCCCAAACGACCACATATACGCTGCACAAACCCTCAGCTTCGAGAAGAGAATGCCGATGACCGAGCAGGCCACCGGGGCCCACCATCCCCAGCCGCGGGCCCGTAACGGCGGACCGTCCTCCGCCTCCGCCGAGAACCTCACGGGCGCGCAGTCACTCATCCGCTCTCTCGAGGAAGTCGGGGCCGACACCGTGTTCGGACTCCCCGGCGGCTGCATCCTGCCGGCGTACGACCCGCTGATGGACTCCACCCGGGTCCGCCACATCCTGGTCCGTCACGAGCAGGGGGCCGGGCACGCGGCCACCGGATACGCGCAGGCCACCGGCAAGGTCGGTGTCTGCATGGTCACCTCGGGCCCCGGTGCCACCAACCTCGTCACCCCGATCGCCGACGCGGCCATGGACTCCGTGCCCCTGGTCGCGATCACCGGCCAGGTGGCCTCCGCCGCCATCGGTACGGACGCCTTCCAGGAAGCCGACATCTGCGGCATCACGATGCCGATCACGAAGCACAACTTCCTGGTCACCCGCGCCGAGGACATCGCGCACACGATCGCCGAGGCCTTCCACATCGCGTCCACCGGCCGCCCGGGACCGGTCCTCGTGGACATCGCCAAGGACGCGCTGCAGGCGAAGACCACGTTCAGCTGGCCGCCGACGATGGACCTGCCGGGCTACCGCCCGGTCACCAAGCCGCACGCCAAGCAGATCCGCGAGGCCGCGAAGCTCATCACGCAGGCCAGGCGGCCCGTGCTGTACGTCGGCGGCGGTGTCATGAAGGCCGGCGCCACCGCCGAGCTGAAGGTCCTCGCGGAGCTCACCGGCGCGCCCGTCACCACCACGCTGATGGCGCTCGGCTCCTTCCCCGACAGCCACCCGCTGCACGTGGGGATGCCCGGCATGCACGGGTCGGTCACCGCCGTCACCGCGCTGCAGAAGGCCGACCTGATCGTCGCGCTCGGGGCCAGGTTCGACGACCGCGTCACCGGCAAACTGGACAGCTTCGCCCCGTTCGCCAAGATCGTCCACGCGGACATCGACCCGGCCGAGATCGGCAAGAACCGCGCGGCCGACGTCCCGATCGTCGGTGACGCCCGCGAGGTCATCGCCGACCTCGTCCAGGCGGTCCAGGCCGAGCACACCGACGGGAACACCGGTGACTACAGCGCCTGGTGGAAGGACCTCAACCGCTGGCGCGAGACCTACCCCGTCGGCTACGACCTGCCGGAGGACGGCAGCCTCTCGCCCCAGCAGGTCATCCAGCGCATCGGCGAACTCGCCCCCCGGGGCACGATCTTCGCCGCCGGCGTGGGCCAGCACCAGATGTGGGCCTCCCACTTCATCTCCTACGAGCAGCCCGCCACCTGGCTGAACTCCGGTGGTGCCGGGACCATGGGATACGCGGTGCCGGCCGCCATGGGCGCCAAGGCGGGGATGCCCGACCGCGCCGTCTGGGCGATCGACGGCGACGGCTGCTTCCAGATGACCAACCAGGAACTCACCACCTGCGCGCTCAACAACATCCCGATCAAGGTCGCCATCATCAACAACGGCGCGCTCGGGATGGTCCGCCAGTGGCAGACCCTGTTCTACAACCAGCGGTACTCCAACACCGTGCTGCACTCCGGCGCGGACACCGACGGCGTCCCCGCCAAGGGCACCCGCGTGCCGGACTTCGTCAAGCTGTCCGAGGCCATGGGCTGCTACGCCATCCGCTGCGAGGACCCCGCCGACCTGGACAAGGTCATCGCCGAGGCCAACGCGATCAACGACCGCCCGGTCGTCATCGACTTCATCGTCCACGAGGACGCCATGGTGTGGCCGATGGTCGCCGCCGGCACCTCGAACGACGAGGTCATGGCGGCCCGCGGTGTCCGTCCCGACTTCGGCGACAACGAAGACGACTGAGAGACAGAGAGAGACCGACTCCATGTCCACCAAGCACACGCTCTCCGTCCTGGTCGAGAACAAGCCGGGCGTCCTCGCCCGGATCACGGCCCTGTTCTCCCGCCGCGGCTTCAACATCGACTCGCTCGCGGTCGGCACCACCGAACACCCCGACATCTCCCGCATCACCATCGTCGTGAATGTCGAGGGCCTGCCCCTGGAGCAGGTGACCAAGCAGCTCAACAAGCTGGTCAACGTCCTGAAGATCGTCGAACTCGAGCCGTCCGCCGCGATCCGGCGGGAGCTCGTCCTGGTGAAGGTCCGCGCCGACAACGAGACCCGCTCCCAGATCGTCGAGATCGTCCAGCTGTTCCGCGCCAAGACCGTGGACGTCTCCCCGGAGGCCGTCACGATCGAGGCGACCGGAGGGGCCGAGAAGCTGGAGGCCATGCTCAAGATGCTCGAGCAGTTCGGCGTCAAGGAGCTCGTCCAGTCCGGCACCATCGCCATAGGGCGCGGCGCGCGCTCGATCACCGACCGGTCCCTGCGCGCACTCGACCGCACGGCGTAAGCACGTCCGGGGCAGCCTCGCCGCTCGCATGGCGAGACCCGGCACCGTATCCGAAGCACCCCGCCGTACGGTGGGACGCAACACCTGCACTCAAGGAGAAGACCCAGTGGCCGAGCTGTTCTACGACGACGATGCCGACCTGTCCATCATCCAGGGCCGCAAGGTCGCGGTCCTCGGATACGGCAGCCAGGGCCATGCCCACGCGCTGTCGCTGCGCGACTCGGGTGTCGACGTCCGTGTCGGTCTGCACGAGGGTTCGAAGTCCAAGGCCAAGGCCGAGGAGCAGGGCCTGCGCGTGGTGACCCCGGCCGAGGCCTCCGCCGAGGCCGACGTCATCATGATCCTCGTCCCGGACCCGATCCAGGCCCAGGTCTACGAGGAGTCCGTCAAGGACAACCTCAAGGACGGCGACGCCCTGTTCTTCGGCCACGGCCTGAACATCCGCTTCGACTTCATCAAGCCGCCGGCCAACGTCGACGTCTGCATGGTCGCCCCGAAGGGCCCCGGCCACCTGGTCCGCCGCCAGTACGAGGAGGGCCGCGGCGTCCCGTGCATCGTGGCCGTCGAGCAGGACGCCACCGGCAAGGGCCTGGAGCTCGCCCTCTCCTACGCGAAGGGGATCGGCGGCACCCGCGCCGGCGTCATCAAGACGACCTTCACCGAGGAGACCGAGACCGACCTGTTCGGTGAGCAGGCCGTCCTCTGCGGTGGCACCGCCGCCCTGGTCAAGGCCGGTTTCGAGACGCTGACCGAGGCCGGCTACCAGCCGGAGATCGCGTACTTCGAGTGCCTGCACGAGCTGAAGCTCATCGTGGACCTCATGTACGAGGGCGGCCTGGAGAAGATGCGCTGGTCCATCTCGGAGACCGCCGAGTGGGGCGACTACGTCACCGGCCCGCGCATCATCACGGACGCCACCAAGGCCGAGATGAAGAAGGTCCTCGCCGAGATCCAGGACGGCACCTTCGCCAAGAACTGGATGGCCGAGTACCACAACGGCCTGCCCAAGTACAACGAGTACAAGAAGGCCGACAGCGACCACCTGCTGGAGACCACCGGCAAGGAGCTGCGCAAGCTCATGAGCTGGGTCGACAACGAGGAGGCCTGAGTCCTCGCCGGGGGGCGGGTCCGCACGCGGGCCCGCCCCCCGGCGCAAGGCCGGCCTCACACCCCGTGTCACTGCGGGGAGAGGCGGTGGCAGGGAACGGCGCCGTACGCCTGTACAGAGCGTCCACCCCGTGCGGGTGATCCTTCCACCGGGGCACAGACTGTGTCCGGCCGCATGACTACACTTCTCAACACATACACGCGTCAGGGCCCACAGTGTCGTGCGTCTTCCACGCGGCTAGCCCCTCCACCGCCTGCGGCCGTCGGGACGGCCGTCCGCACTGGACTTGTGAGGACACACGTGAGCTCGAAACCTGTCGTACTCATCGCCGAAGAGCTGTCGCCCGCCACGGTCGACGCCCTGGGTCCGGATTTCGAGATCCGGCACTGCAACGGCGCGGACCGCGCCGAGCTCCTCCCCGCTATCGCCGACGTCGACGCCATCCTGGTGCGCTCCGCCACGAAGGTCGACGCCGAGGCCATCGCCGCCGCGAAGAAGCTCAGGGTCGTCGCCCGCGCCGGCGTCGGTCTGGACAACGTCGACGTCTCCTCGGCCACCAAGGCCGGCGTGATGGTCGTCAACGCGCCGACGTCCAACATCGTCACCGCGGCCGAGCTGGCCTGCGGCCTGCTCGTCGCCACCGCGCGCAACATCCCGCAGGCCAACACCGCGCTCAAGAACGGCGAGTGGAAGCGCTCCAAGTACACGGGTGTCGAGCTCAGCGAGAAGACCCTCGGCGTCGTCGGCCTCGGCCGCATCGGCGTGCTGGTCGCGCAGCGCATGTCTGCCTTCGGCATGAAGATCGTCGCGTACGACCCCTACGTACAGCCCGCGCGGGCCGCGCAGATGGGCGTCAAGCTCCTCACGCTGGACGAGCTGCTCGAGGTCTCCGACTTCATCACGGTGCACCTGCCCAAGACCCCTGAGACGCTCGGCCTGATCGGCGACGAGGCGCTCCACAAGGTGAAGCCCTCGGTGCGCATCGTCAACGCCGCCCGGGGTGGCATCGTCGACGAGGACGCGCTGGCCTCCGCGCTCAAGGAGGGCCGGGTCGCCGGCGCCGGCCTGGACGTGTACACCAAGGAGCCCTGCACGGACTCCCCGCTGTTCCAGTTCGACCAGGTCGTCTGCACGCCGCACCTCGGCGCCTCCACCGACGAGGCGCAGGAGAAGGCCGGCATCGCCGTCGCCAAGTCGGTCCGCCTCGCCCTCGCCGGTGAGCTCGTGCCCGACGCGGTCAACGTCCAGGGCGGTGTCATCGCCGAGGACGTGCGCCCCGGGCTGCCGCTCGCCGAGAAGCTCGGCCGGATCTTCACCGCGCTCGCGGGCGAGGTCGCGGCCCGCCTCGACGTCGAGGTCTACGGCGAGATCACCCAGCACGACGTGAAGGTGCTGGAGCTCTCGGCGCTCAAGGGTGTGTTCGAGGACGTCGTCGACGAGACCGTCAGCTACGTCAACGCCCCGCTGTTCGCCCAGGAGCGCGGGGTGGAGGTCCGCCTGACCACCAGCTCCGAATCGCCCGACCACCGCAACATGGTGACCGTCCGGGGCACCCTGGCGAACGGCGAGGAGGTCGCGGTCTCCGGCACGCTGGCCGGCCCGAAGCACCTGCGGAAGATCGTCGCCATCGGCGAGCACGACGTGGACCTGGCGCTCGCCGACCACATGGTCGTCCTGCGCTACGAGGACCGCCCCGGTGTCGTCGGCGCGGTCGGCAAGATCCTCGGTGAGGCCGGTCTGAACATCGCCGGGATGCAGGTCTCGCGGCGGGACGCGGGCGGCGAGGCGCTCGTCGTCCTCACCGTCGACGACACCGTCCCGCAGTCGGTCCTGACCGAGATCGCCGAGGAGATCGGCGCCAACTCGGCCCGCACGGTGAACCTCACCGACTGACACCGGATCAGGCTCCGGCCTGGGACGGCACCGCACCCGGCGGGCAGTGACCTCTGCCCGCCGGGTGCGGTCGTGTGTGCGGGGGAGGGGCGTCAGCCGTCGACGTGGCCCGTGAACAGCATGACGAGGAACACCGTCCAGCCCAACGCGGTGAGCAGGGACGGGAGTCCGGCGGCGCACGCGCAGCCGGCCAGGACCAGGTCCCCCCGCCGGCGCCTGCCGGCCGTCGTCCTGGGGAGGAACCAGCTCGGCAGGACCACGGCGTACGCGAGCAGCAGGCCGCCGCACAGCAGGAACGGCCTGCCGGCGAACAGGTGGTCGGGCCTGGAGGCCGCGAACGCCAGGCCGGGCGCCAGCACCGTCCCGGCCAGCGGCAGGGCCCACCACCGCGGGTCGGGCTCCGGGCGGGCCGCGGTGGTGACGGGGCGCGGGGTGTGCGTGCGAACGCTGTTGCTCATGCCACCAGTTCACCGCCCGCGGGGGCGCCGCGCACTGCGCTGCCGTACTCAGCTCCCGCCCCTCGCGTACTCATCCGGGGCGGGGTCTCACAGCCGGGCCGACTTCAACGCCATGTGCAGCAGCAGTCTGTCCTCACCGTCGTTGAGGTCGAGACCGGTGAGCTGCTGGATTCGGGCGAGGCGGTAGTACAACGTCTGCCGGTGGATGCCGAGTTCCGCAGCCGTGCGGCTCGCCTGGCCGGCGCGGTCGAGGAACACCTCGGCGGTGCGGGCCAGTTCGGCGTGGGGCGGCGTGAGCAGTGCGCGTACGGCCGGGTCGGTCCGGGCGCCGGGGTCCCGGGGCAGCCCGGTCAGCAGCCGGTACGGGCCGATGGCCGGCCAGTCGGCGACCGGTCCGAGGCGCGGCTCGGCCGAGGCGGCTCGGGC
>NZ_JBEXWB010000189.1:0-12011 GCF_040629645.1 Streptomyces sp. NPDC005899
CGCGAGTCCGGGGACGCCCTCCCGGTCCACGACGCCGTCGCCGATCATCCGCACGGCCCGGCCCACGACATCGGCGCGGACGTTCCAGTCGGCCGAGCCGGGCACGGCGTCCGGGCGGCAGCGCCTGCACGCCCGGAAGCCGTGGCCCTGCGCCGCGGCGGCGGTCGGGAAGAAGCGCACGTTCTTCCGCTTGGGTGTGACGGCGGGGCAGCTCGGCCGGCAGTAGATGCCGGTGGTGGCGACGCCGAAGAAGAACTCTCCGTCGAAGCGCGCGTCGCGGCTGCTCACCGCCTCGTACCTGGTCTCCTCGTCAGTCACACCGTCCAGTGTGCGCGCCCGGCGAGGTGGCGTACTCGCGGTTTTCGGACGTCGAACCGGGCAGGGCCCGTCACCGGACGCGGCCCCGCTTGACCGCCAGGGCCTCGCGCCCCTCCGCCCCCTTGCGCTTCCACTCGCGCAGCGTCTCCTGGCGCAGCCGGGCATCGGTCTTGGCCGCGATGCGCTGGTTCTCCCTCAGCAGCTTGCGGTAGCTGTCGAGGCGTCGTACGGGCAGGCTCCCGTCCTCGATCGCGCCGAGCACGGCGCAGCCCGGCTCGGCCTCGTGGCCGCAGTCGTGGAACCGGCAGCCCTCGGCCAGCTCCTCGATCTCGGAGAAGACCTGGCCGACACCGCTCGCCGCGTCGAAGAGACCGACCCCGCGCAGCCCGGGGGTGTCGATCAGCACGCCACCGCCGGGCAGGACGAGGAGGTTGCGCGTCGTGGTGGTGTGCCGCCCCTTGCCGTCCATGTCACGCGTGGCGCGCACGTCCATCACGTCGTCGCCGAGCAGGGTGTTGGCCAGAGTCGACTTGCCGGCGCCGGAGATGCCGAGCAGCACGCTCGTACCGCCGCCGATGACGGCGCCGAACACGTCCACGCCCTCCCCGGTGGCCGAACTGACGGGCAGCACCTGCACACCGGGGGCGATGCGCTCGACGTCCTGGACGAGGTGGGACAGGGTGGCGGCGTCCGGGACCAGGTCCGCCTTGGTGAGCAGCACGAGCGGCTGCGCCTCGTACGCCGTGTCCCGCGGCCCGTCACCGAGGAGAGCGGCTCCCGCGGTGCTGGACAGGGCCAGGGCGAGGAAGCGCTCCAGCCGCCCGAGGTCCAGCTCGAGGGCCAGCGAGACGCAGATGACGACGTGGTCGACGTTGGTGGCGAGCACCTGTCCCTCGGAGCGCTGCGAGGACGTCGAGCGCACGAAGGCGGTGCGCCGGGGAAGGAGCGTACGGACGAATCGCGGATCGCCGCCGGGGTCGACGGCGACCCAGTCGCCGGTGCAGACGACGCGCATGGGGTCGCGGGGCACCACGAAGGCGGTGTCCGCACGCAGGACGCCGTCCGCCGTGACGACGTCGCACTGCCCGCGGTCCACCCGCACCACGCGTCCGGGCAGGAGTCCCTGCTCGGCGTACGGGGCGAAGGCGGCGTGCCAGTCGTCGTCCCAGCCGTACGGGGCCAGCGGGTGCGACGGGAGGGAAGGCAGGGAGAGAGGAAGATCGGGGAAAGACAAGGGAAACCCTTCACAAGGGTGGCCCCGGCACCGCGCGCTCAGGCGCGGAGTGAAGAGGTCGAGGTCAGCCGGTGGCCACGGGGGGGGAGAACGATGCACTTCCGGTTGTGGGCAGCGCCCATCGCAACGACAGTCATCAATGTCCTCACCTCCTGGGTTCCTCGAACTGCGCACACCCTAACGGGGAGCCACCCGCCCACGTCAACGGGTTTTCCGGTCTTCCGGGACGAGCGGGCCTGCTCTCAGCCGCCGACCGCTTCGGCGGAGTTCCGAGCCGCCGGGACGAAGCAGCGCGGGCGCGCGGGAACGTGCTCGCCGGGCGGTGCGGGTTCCGGTTCGAGGCCCGCCATCCGCCACTGGGCGAGCAGCCGGTCGTAGATCGGCGTATCGGACGCGGGTTCCGTCTGCGCACGACGGTTCCACGGGTCCTCGCTTGCGTACTGGTCCATGACAGATCGCTACCCGATCTCGGCTCATCAGCACCCGTGGGATGGGTCATTCGGCGCAATCGCACCGTCGTTCACGTCCGGCACGCAGAAACCGCCGCCCCGGCAAGGAGCCGGGACGGCGGTACGTCACGTGACGTCAGTGACGGGGCGCGATGACAGCCGCTGCCTCGGCGTGCTCCTCGTCGATGACGGTGAGGCTCTCGGACTCCTTCTCCTCGACGTTGTCCGAGCAGTCGAGGTTGTTGTTGGCCGACGACAGGATCGGGATGTCGATGACCTCGACCACGTCACAGCTGAGGACCTGGGAGTTGTTCTCGAACTTCGACGTGTCGTCGTCGGCCGCCTGGGCGGAACCGGCGCCGGCACCGGCGAAAGCCAGGGCGACAGCAGTGCAGGCGACAGCCTTCTTGAGGTTCATGCGCAAACTCCTTGTTTTTTACGGGGAGCCACCTTGGCCACCCATCAAGCGAAAAAGGGACCGATGGAATCCCTGGGCGCGGGGTCGGAATGCTCACATCATTCCGACCCCGCGATGCCGACGGACCGGATCCGTATGCGACAGACACGATGTGATCTGTCGACCGATATCCGTAACCGGCATCAACATCCGGTAAACGCCGCCGCACCCACAATGGAATTGCTCCGATCGGGTCACAATCCGTTCCAACCCTGCGGCTGTGGATGCTCTGCGTCCCGGAAGCCTCAGGAGCCCTCAGGAGGTGCATCGGGTGCGAGGACACCCAGGGCCGCCGCCCCGGGGAGGAAGGCCGGGGCGGCGGCGCAGGCGGCGCGGGGTGTCAGTGGTCCCGCGGGGCGATGAGAGCCGCCGCCTGGGCGTGCTCCTCGTTGATGAGGAGGGTCTTCTCGGTCTCCTCCTCCTCGACGTTGTCCGAGCAGTCGATGTTGTTGTTGGCCGCCGACAGGATCGGGATGTCGAGGACCTCGACCACGTCACAGCTGAGGATCTGGGAGTTGTTCTCGAACTTCGACGTGTCGTCGTCGGCCGCCTGGGCGGAACCGGCGCCGGCACCGGCGAAAGCCAGGGCGACAGCAGTGCAGGCGACAGCCTTCTTGAGGTTCATGCGGTATCTCCTTGTTGGTTGGTACGCGAGCGTCGCAGGCGTCCGCCTGGCCCCCCGTGGCGCGGGCGAGAATTACCCTGCGCACACAGAGTCGGTGCACTCAGCATTCTCGACACGCTCACCCTCTAAACGAGTCCCGGAACGAAAGGTATTGCTCCATACGGGCGTCGAGGGGATTTTATTCGGCGTCCACGCCGGAACCCGATACATGGGTTTCGTTGCTCCGGGATTCGTAGTTCGTGGAGCAGTCGATATTGTTGTTCGCCGTGGAGGCGATCGGAATGTCCAGAACCTCCACGCTCAGGCAGGACAGGATCTGCGTGTTGTTCTGGAACTTCGGCTCCTCGTAAGCCTGAGCCGCACCCGCCCCGGCCATCATGAGGGCTGCGGCTGACAGCGAGACAGCGGCGGTTCGCCTTCCGAACACCATGTACCTCCATCGATAGGTGAGCGCGTTCGATCATCCGGCGGCGAGCCCGGATCGACACAGGCCGCTCGGGCACCTGCGCCGCACACGACACCGTGGAAAACGAGAAGCGGTCATTCCGGTTGTGCCGCTGAACAGGTGAAAGATGCCCAGCGCCTTGGGCAGGCCGGTGTCGATGACGGCATTTCAGGACCGCACGGACCGAGCGACCGGACGGGGCCCGCACCCCCACGAGCATCCCGTGACCCGAGGCCGGAGGGGCACAGGTGACGCCCGCCCCCGCCGGCGCTCCGGCAACGACCGGGCCACGGATGCCCGCGTGTAATCCGTTCGGGCTAAAGCCAAGTTCTTCACCGTTTCGGAGTTTCCCCAGACTCTTTCCCTCGTTATGAGGGTTGTCCAGGACCGTGGGAGTGGCGGCCCGCCAGAGCCGTGGCACCACCGGACGCCGCACCGCACCCCCGGATTCTCGGTCACATCGCGAGATGTCCTCCCAAGGTTTTTGAAAGGCAAAGCAATGCGACAAGCCCTCAGCAAAAGCGTGTTCGTCCTGGCGGCGGCATCGGGCGTCCTGACCTCAGTGGGCGGGTACGCCTACGCCGACGCCACGGCAGAAGGAGCGGCGGTCGGCTCCCCCGGCGTCGGTTCCGGCAACGCCGTGCAGGCCCCGGTGCATGTCCCGGTCAACCTCTGCGGGAACACCGTCGATGTGATCGCCCTGCTGAACCCGGCCTTCGGCAACATCTGCGCCAATGTCAGCTCGGGCGACAAGGACGACGACGCCTACGGCGACAGCGACGGCGGCGAGTCCTCCGGCGCCAGCGCCGAGGCACAGGCCGTCGGCTCGCCCGGTGTCCTGTCCGGCAACCTGGCCCAGGCACCGGTGGACGTCCCGGCCAACGTCTGCGGCAACACCATCGACGTCGTCGGTGTGCTCAACCCCGCGGGTGGCAACACCTGTGTCAACGAGGGCGGTTACGAGCAGGACATCCCGCCGGTCAAGCCGCCGGTGGTGGAGCCGCCCAGCGAGGAGCCCCCGACCGCCGAGCCGCCCACCTCGAAGCCGCCGGTTTCCGAGCCGCCGGCGCAGGAGCCGCCGGCCTCCGAGCCGCCGGCGCAGGAGCCGCCGGCCGGCACCCCGAGTCCGAACACCCCCGACACGCCGCTGGCCGAGACCGGTGCGGGCGGTATCGGCATGGCGGCCGGCGCGAGCGCGGCGCTGCTGCTGGGAGGCGCGGTGCTCATGCGCCGTACCCGCGGTTCGCGCGACTAGTTCGGCGATGGCAGACCGCCCCGCAGCATCAGTGCTGCGGGGCGGTCTGCTGGCCGGCTTCTACGTCCTCTGTGCGATCGACCGCCTCGGGGCCGGGTGTGTTGACCCCGCAGGGTTCGTCGAATCGGCTGACGGGCGGCTGGCCGTCGAGTGCGGTGCGGCAGCGGTGGTGGTCGCGGGAAGTCCGCCAGGGCCGCTGTCCACTCGTCGTCTGAGGTACGGGGCCGCAGGTAGGCCGGCCATTCATCGGGCAGGGTGCGGTTGCGGCGTTCGACTTCGCCGTTGCGGAATCGGGCATGCCCGCTCCGGGCGCCGCGCGGCGGTGGTACGGGACCGGCGGGGAGGCGGCGTGGGGCGACGGGCCGGGAGGGGGACCGGTGTACCGCGCGGGCGTGGTGTCCTCAGCCGGTGACGCGCTCGAAGACCGCGGCGAGCCCCTGACCGCCGCCGATGCACATGGTCTCCAGGCCGTAGCGGGCCTCGCTGCGGTGCATCTCGCGGGCCAGCGTGGCGAGGATCCGCGCACCGGTGGCGCCGACCGGGTGGCCGAGGGAGACTCCGGAGCCGTTGACGTTGATCCGCTCCTCGTGGTCCTTGTCGCCGAGCCCCAACTCGCGGGTGCAGGCCAGGACCTGGGCGGCGAAGGCCTCGTTGATCTCGATCAGGTCGAGGTCGGCGAGGCTGAGCCCCGCGCGGCCGAGGGCGGCGTGGGTGGCCGGGACGGGGCCGATGCCCATCGTCGCGGCGGGGACGCCGGCCCGGGCGAAGGAGACGAGGCGGACGAGCGGGGTGAGCCCGAGCCGCTCCGCCGTGGCGGCGCCGGTGACGAGGCAGGCGGCGGCGGCGTCGTTCTGACCGCTGGCGTTGCCGGCGGTGACGGTGGCCTCCGGGTCCGAGGCGCCCATGAGGGGCCTGAGTGCGGCGAGTTGTTCGGCCGTGGTGTCGGGGCGGGGGTGTTCGTCGGCGGTCACGACCGTCTCGCTCCTGCGCGTGCGGACGGTGACGGGGACGGTCTCCGCGTCGAAGCGCCCCTCCCTCGCGGCGCGGGCGGCGCGTGCCTGCGAGCGCAGCGCCAGGGCGTCCTGGTCGGCGCGGCTGATCGAGTAGGCGCGCCGCAGGTTCTCGGCGGTCTCGATCATGCCGCCGGGGACGGGGTGGCGGACTCCGCCCGCCGTGACCCGGCCGCGCGCCAGGGAGTCGTGGAGCTGGAGGCCGGGGCCCTTGATGCCCCAGCGCCCCTCGTGCGTGTAGTAGGGGGCCGCGCTCATGACGTCGACACCGCCGGCGATCACGACCTCGCTGAAACCGGCCCTGATCTGCATGGCCGCGTCCAGGACGGCCTGCAGGCCGGAGCCGCAGCGCCGGTCGATCTGGGCACCGGTGACGGAGTCGGGCAGCCCGGCGTCCAGGGCGGCGACGCGCCCGATGGCCGGGGCGTCGGAGGTCGGGTAGGCGTGTCCGAGGATCACCTCGTCGACCCGGGCGGGGTCGATTCCCGTACGGGCGACCACTTCGGCGATGACGCGGGCGGCGAGCGCGGCGGGAGTCTGCTGGGCGAAGACCCCGCCGAAGCGCCCGATGGGGGTGCGCAGCGGTTCGCAGATGACGACGTCTTGCTGATCGGGCACGGCGGGGCACCTTTCGGCGGGTTCAGGTCTGTGAGGCGACCTTCGCACCGGACCACTGAGTCGGTCCAATATCGAGTTTCCCGCTCTTCGAGACGCCAGGCGTCTCAATCCGCTTCCCGCAGGGCGGGCCCTACGGGGTCGGCAGGGCTTCCTCGCAGACCGCGAGCACCGCCCGGAGCGCCGGGGACGGGTTGTCGGTGCGCCAGGCGAGCGCGGCCTGGCGCCGGATGGGAGGGCCGGCGAGTGGCCGGTAGACGAGTCCGTTCTGCTGGATGTGCCGGCAGGAGGAGACGGTGAGCGTGACGCCGACGCCCGCGGCGACGAGGGCGAGGATCGTGTAGGAGTCGGGGGCCTCCTGCACGACGCGCGGGTTGAAGCCGGTGGCCTCGCAGGCCTCGACCATCGCGTCGCGCACCGTGGAACCGGTGTTCGCGGGGAAGGACACGAAGGGTTCGTCGGCCAGCACCCCGATGGGGATGGTCTCGAGCCGGGCGAGGCGGTGGTCGGAGGGCAGGGCGCACAGCAGCTCCTCCTCGTCGATCACCCGGTAGGCCACGCCCGGCTGCGTGACCGGGAGGCGGACGAAACCGAGGTCCAGGGAACCGTCGGCCACCCTGGACAGCGCGACGTTGGCGTACGTCTGGCCCTTCATGACCAGCTCCAGGGCGGGGTGGGCCGCCCGCACGGCGCGGGTCAGCCGGGGCAGCGTCTCGTGGCTGGAGGCGCCGGCGAAGCCGATCGTGACCCGGCCGTACTCCCCGCGTCCGGCCGCCCTGGCCGCCCGTACCGCCGTGTCGAGGTCCTCGAGCACGGTGCGTACGGGTTCGAGGAAGGACTCCCCCGCGCTGGTGAGGCGCACGGAGCGGGTGTTGCGTGCGAAGAGCTGGACGCCGAGCTCCTTCTCCAGCTGCCGGATCTGCTGGCTGAGCGGCGGCTGGGCCATCTGCAGCCGTTTGGCGGCGCGGCCGAAGTGCAGTTCCTCGGCCACGGCGGTGAAGGCGGTCAGATGACGCAGCTCCATACAGGCACCCATTCATTGCTCAGCGGTCTGGATGCGACCTTAATTCGGTATTGGACAGCGATCAATGGGCGCTGACACCGTGGGGCGGACAGCACATCCACTCGCCGAGGAGCACCGTGGAACGGACGGACACGGCCGACGGGGCCGGCAAGGTCATGTCGATGAGGGAGGCGGTCGCCACCTACGTGCGCGACGGCGCCACCGTGAGCCTCGAGGGTTTCACCCACCTCATCCCCACCGCCGCCGGGCACGAGATCATCCGCCAGGGCCGCCGGGACCTCACGGTCGTCCGGATGACGGCGGACATCGTGGTGGACCAGATGATCGCCGCGGGCTGTGTCTCGCGGCTGGTCTCCTCCTTCGTCGGCAACTCCTCCGCCGGTTCGCTCGGCGAGCTGCGGCGCAGGATCGAGCGTGGAGCCCCGGAGCCGCTCGCCTTCGAGGAGTACAGCCACTACGGGATGATCTGCCGCTACCTGGCCGGCTCGCAGCGTCTGCCGTTCTACCCGCTGCGGAGCTACGCGGGCAGTGACCTGCCCGCGGTCAACAGCGACCTGCGCAAGGTCACGTCCCCCTACCCGGGGCCGGACGGCGAACCGGAGCAGATCTACGTCGTCCCGCCCGTCAACCCGGACGTGACGATCATCCACGCCCAGCGGGCCGACCGCCGCGGCAACACCCAGATCTGGGGGCTGACGGGCATCCAGGCCGAGGCGGTGTACGCGGCGGACAGGTCGATCGTGGTCGTCGAGGAGATCGTCGAGGACCACGTGGTCCGCTCCGACCCCAACCGGACGCTCGTCCCGGCGCACGCCGTGGACGCCGTCGTGGTCTGCCCGCGCGGCGCGCACCCGTCGTTCGCCCAGGGCTACTACGACCGGGACAACGCGTTCTACCGGGCGTGGTCCCACATCAGCAAGGATCCGGAGCGCCTGCGGGAGTGGCTGGCGGAGTGGGTGTACGGGACGGCCGACCACGCCGAGTACACCGCCAAGCTCGGCGAGGAGTTCTGGGCGGGACTGGCGGTCGGCGAGGCGCTCAGCGAACCGGTGAACTACGGGCGGCGGCTGTGAGCGCGGCACGGGAACACGGGGGCGCGGAACAGGAACGCGGGAGCGCGGAACACGAGAAGGAGCGGGCCATGACCACCCCCACGGCGCACACCACGGCCCCGGGCGCCTCGGCACCGGGCCCTGCCGCACCGCACGCCTCCGGCGGCGGGGCGAGGACCGCCGGGCAGACCGCCGGCGCGGAGGACACCGTCACCTCCTCCGAACTGCTCTCCGTCGTCGCCTCCCGTGAACTGGCCTCCCGGCGCACGGTGTTCGCCGGGATCGGACTGCCCACGCTCGCCACCGAGCTGGCCCACCTGACGGTCGCGCCCGACATCGAGGTCGTGTACGAGTCCGGGGTGTGCGGCGCGCACCCCTCGCAGCTGCCGGAGACCATCGCCGACGCCGTCCTCATCTCGGGCGCCGAGGCGGTGCTGTCCATGCCCGCCCTGTTCGGCTGCGTCCTCCAGGGCGGCCACATCGACGTCGGCTTCCTGGGTGCCGCGCAGATCGACCGGTGGGGCAACCTCAACACCTCCGTCATCGGGGAGTGGGACAGCCCCCAGGTACGGCTGCCCGGTTCCGGCGGCGGCATCGAGGTGATGGCCAACTCCCGTGAGGTCTTCGTCGTGATGCGCAGGCACAACCCGCGCTCCTTCACCGGGACGCTGGACTTCTGCACCACCCCCGGCCCGGACCGCGCGCTCGCGGAGGGCATCCGGCCGCTGGGGACCGGCGTCACCCGGGTCATCACCGAGCTGGGCATCCTGGCCCGCGACGGCGTCGGCGAGGAGCTGCGGCTGGTCGCCGTGCACCCGGGCGTCACGGTCGACCAGGTGCGGGCGGCGACGGGCTGGGACCTGGAGGTGGCCGACGAGGTCGGGACGGTGCCCCCGCCGACCGCCGAGGAGCTGCGGCTCCTGCGCGAGGACGTCGACCCCGGTCGCGTCTATCTTCGCTGACGCCCCCCTCACCGGCACGAACCGACCCCACGTACGACTCAGCCGCACGTCACCTGCGAGAGGACCGTAACCGCCATGCGTATCAGGATCGTCGGCGCCGGGGCCATGGGCCGCGGCATCGCCCAGTGGGCTGCGAGCGCCGGACACACCGTCGAGCTGGGCGACGTCCGGGCACAGGCCGTGACGGAGGCCGTCGACTTCGTCCGGTCCATGCTGGAGCGCGCGGTGGCCAAGGGCCGGATGTCCGCCGGGGACAGCGCCGCCGCCCTGGAACGGCTGGTCCCCCTGGACGACCCCTGGGCGCCCGGCCCCGACGTCGAGCTGGTCGTCGAGGCCGTACGGGAGGACCTGGACACGAAGGCGGAGGTCTTCGGGAAGCTGGAGGAGGTACTGCCGGCCTCCACCGTGTTCGCCACCAACACCTCCTCCCTGTCGGTCACCCGGATCGCCGCCTCGCTGGGCGACCCGACGCGGCTGGCGGGGCTGCACTTCTTCAACCCGGTGCCGCTGATGCGGATCGTGGAGGTGGTACCGGGAGCCGCCACCCGTCCGGAGATCCCGCCGGCCCTCACCGCGCTGGTCGAGAGCTGCGGCCACCGCGCGGTCACCGTCGCCGACACGCCCGGCTTCCTGGTCAACCACGCCGGGCGCGGCCTGGTGACGGAGGCGCTGGCGCTGCTGGAGGAGTCGGTCGCCGGGCCCGCCGACATCGACCGCGTCGCCCGGGACGTACTGGGGCTGCGGATGGGCCCCTTCGAACTCATGGACCTCACGGGCCTCGACGTGACGGCGGCGGTGATCGACTCGATCTGGCAGGGCTTCCGCCACGAGGACCGGCTGCGTCCCTCCTACCTCACCCCGAACCGGGTGACGGCGGGCCTGCACGGCCGCAAGACCGGACAGGGCTGGTTCGCGTACGGCTCCGAGGCCCCCGCCGGTACGCGGGAGGCGCCCGTGACGGGCGATGCCGGCCGGCCGGTGTTCGTGGCGGGCGAGGCGGACGGCGGGCTGCGGGACGCGCTGGCCGCGTCCGGGGCGGCCGTCGAGAGCGGGGCGGCACCTTCCGGCGCCGCCCTCGTGCTGGTCCCCGTCTGGGGCACCACCGTGGCCGCCGCCGTGGCCGCCCGGGAGTTTCCCGCCGGGCGCACGTTCGGGGTGGACCCGCTGCCCGCCGCCGGCCGCCGCCGGGTGCTCGCGGTGACGCCGGCGGCCGACCCCGTCGCCGCGAGGGACGCCCGTGCCGTCCTGGCCCGGGCCGCCGAGGGCGAGGAGCCGTACGCCGTGTCCGTGGTGCGGGACACGGCAGGAACGGTGGCACAGCGGCTGCTGGCCTCCGTGGTGTCGGTCGCCGCCTCGATCGCGGAGCGCTCGCTCGCCACCCCGGCGGACATCGATCTGGCCGTGACGACCGGTCTCGGCTATCCGGCCGGGCCGCTGGCCTGGGGCGACCGGATCGGGGCCGCCCGGATGCTGGAGCTGCAGCGCGCCCTGCACGCCACGACCGGCGACCCGCGCCACCGCCCGACCCGCTGGCTCACGGAACGGGCCCAGCTGGGGCTGGCGCTGACGGATCCGGGGACCACGCCCGACGCCTGCACCGGCCGGTAGGGGGCCGGCGGGCGCGGGGCCTGCGGGCGGCGGCCGTTCGGTACGCGGTGGGGGCGGGGCGCCCGCACGTGCGGCCCACGGTTCCGCCGGCGGCCGCCGCGCCTCCACGCGGTGCTGCCGGGCCCGGGCACACCGCGCTTGTACCGTGTTGCCCCGAGGAACGGGAGAGGCGATGGGCGCACAGCACGGCAGGGCACTGGTCACGGGCGCCTCCTCGGGCATCGGGGCGGCGTACGCGGCACGGCTGGCCGCGGAGGGGTGGGACACCGTCCTGGTGGCCCGGCGGGAACAGCGGCTCGCCGACATGGCGGCGCGGCTGCGCGAGGAGACCGGGTCGGCCGTGGAGACCCTCGTGGCGGACCTGTCGGACCCCGGCGGCCTGGCGCGTGTGGTGGAGCGGGCGGGGCGGGACGACATCGGGTTCCTGCTCAACAACGCGGGGATCAACGGGTACGGGCCGTTCGGCGAGCTGGAGCCCGCGCTGATGGCGAAGGTCCTCGACGTCAACGTCCTGGCCGTCACCGCGCTGGCTCGGGCCGCGGTCCCGGCCATGCTCCGGCGCGGCGGCGGGACGGTCGTCAACGTGGCCTCCCAGCTGGCGTTCGCCGGCTCGCTGCCGCCGCGCCCGCTGCCCGAGCGTGCCGTGTACGCGGGCACGAAGGGGTACGTGGTCACGTTCACCCGCACCCTCGCCGCCGAGCTGGCCGGCTCCTCCCTGCGGATCCAGGTGCTGTGCCCGGGTCTGACCGCCACCGAGTTCCACCGCTCGCGCGGTGAGGAGCCCGTCGGCGGACGTGAGCAGTCCGTGCACGCCGAGGGCGGTATGCCCGTGGACCAGGTGGTCGACGCCTCGCTGACCGCGCTGGAGGACGGCCGGGTGGTGTGCGTGCCCGGGCTGCCGGACGGCACGGCGGTCGACGGCCTGGCGGCGGCGGAGCTGGCGATCCGCACGGCGGC
>NZ_JBEXWB010000190.1:0-11977 GCF_040629645.1 Streptomyces sp. NPDC005899
ACACATCCCCCACACCCTGGCCCCGCTCATCCCGGCGGGCGAGGCGCGATACGCCCCCACCGCGCGCGCCGCCGCCCGGCCCGCCCCGCCCCCCCCCCCCCCCCACGCCGCCCCCGCCGAGGTGCCCGCGGGCCCGTACGACGCCCTGCTGGAGGCGGCCGCGCAGGCGCTCGACGCCAACGACTTCGGCGGCGCCGTCCAGGCGTACCGAAACGTCCTCTCCGACGACCCGGCCAACACCGAGGCCAAGCTGGGTCTCGCCCAGGCCGAACTCCTCGGCCGGGTCGCGGGCACGGACCCGCAGCAGGTCCGCAAGGAGGCCGCCGAGAATCCGGCCGATCCCGCCGCCCAGATGGCCGCCGCCGACCTCGACCTCGTGGGGGGTCATGTGGAGGACGCCTTCGGCCGGCTCGTCGAGACGGTCCGCCGTACCTTCGGCGACGACCGGGACGCGGTGCGGGTGAGGCTGCTGGAGCTCTTCGAGGTCATCGGCCCCGAGGACCCCAGGGTCACCGCCGCGCGGACCGCCCTGGCGCGCGTCTTGTTCTGATGTGACAACACGGCCGCGGTGCCCCCCGGGTACCGCGGCTGTTTTCGCGGGCGAACGACAACCGACGCCTGCACTTTGCCAAATCTTGACAGAAGTACGCCCTGTTACTGGCAGTAAAGCGCGCTCCGTGTTCTGTCCGGAAAAGCGCCACGATAGCCCCATTAGGGCGTCCCTTGGGTGCCACCCTGCGTGGCCGGGCGGTATCCCGTTGTCGCACCCTGGTTATCGGGTCGTTACTAGCGAGTAACGACCCCCCTTGTGTCGCGGCCGGGAATGCACCACGATCGGCCACGCTCGGTCCAATACCCGCCAGCCCGGCCGCCAGCCGGCGCCGGCGGCCTGTTGGTTCCCCACCGGGTGGTCGGCGGCAGTGGGCGCCGATCGCGGACAGGGGGGTTCCTGCCCCTGGGCAGGGCCTGTCCGAACCGGCTGCGCAGACGCGCGGCCAGTGGTTGTCGCTCGGGGGTGATCGCCGGTGATTCGGGTGCGGTACACGCCTCCGGTCCGGGCGCTCTCCTTCCCGAGGACGTAGCACTTCTCCCATCCCAGGGCGGGCACCGAGCCCGTACCGGAGATGTACGTCCGAGAAGGAGGAAATCAATGAGTTCCCAGGTTCGCGGTGGGACGAGATGGAAGCGTTTCGCTCTGGTCATGGTGCCGAGCGTCGTCGCGACCGCCGCTGTCGGTGTCGGGCTGGCGCAGGGTGCGCTCGCCGCGTCGTTCAGCGTCTCCGGCCAGAGCTTCAAGGTCTCCACCGACAAGCTCGTCGGTGAGGACTTCGTCCAGTACGGCAGCGTCGCTGTCGGCAAGGACCTCAAGGGCAACGACGCGGCGCACCCGGTGGCCGTGTCGGGCTTCAGCAAGGCCACGATCACCAACATGTGCCAGTCGGTGGTCACGCCGGACCTCCCCTTCGGTCTCGGTAGCGTCAGCCTTCAGCTGAAGGCCGGCACCGACCCGAAGAAGCCGGTCGAGGCGACCAACCTGTACCTCGACGTCGCGCAGCTCGACACGGACGCGTACTTCGAGAACATCGACATCGGCGTCGCGGCCGGTTCGGTCGGCAAGCCCGGCATCCAGGCCGGCACGGAGAAGGCCGTCAACCCGAACGGCTTCTCCCAGCGCGCCAAGGTGGCGACGCTGTCCGACGTGAAGCAGACGGCGTGGGCGACCACCGCCGGAACCTTCAAGCTGAGCAACCTGAGCCTGAGGCTGCACAAGGGCGTCAAGGAGTGCTTCTAAGCACTCGCCCGGGTGGCCGGAGTGCTCGCCGAGAGCCCTTCGGCCGCCCACCCTCTCTTCTCTCACAGCAGTACCGGTTCCAGGGAGCTGTTTTCCATGAGCCCCGAGTCCACAGGGCAGAACGAGCACTACCTCACCGTCTTCCGGCGGGGATTCCGCACCTGGCGGGGTAACCGGCCGTTCTGGGCGGGTCTGTTCACCATCCTGGGTGGTGTACCCATCGCGTACTTCCCGTACGCGAACATGCACCTCGGCAACATGACGATCGCGATGTCCACCACCGCCGGCGCCGGCTCGCTGATCATCGGGATCCTGCTCATCACGCTGGGCCTTACGATGTGGTTCCACCAGATCGTGCGGGTGTTCGCCGGCGTCGCCGCGATCCTGCTGGCCCTGATCTCGATACCGGTCGCCAACATCGGCGGCTTCCTGGTCGGCTTCGTCTTCGCCCTCCTCGGCGGAGCCCTGTCCGTCTCCTGGGTACCCGGAGAGCCGGCCGAGAGCGGGGTTCCGCTCGGTGGGCAGGCGCCGGCGGGTCTGTCCGCCGTGCCGCCGCAGCCGGAGGGCCCGCGCTCCGGGGACGCGTTCCACGGTGCGGCCGTTCCCCAGCAGCAGACCGCCGGGTACGACACGGCGGCAGAGGCCGAAGGAGGAAGGCACCGTGCGGGGTGACGAAGGACAGCCGGTGAACGCGTACACGGACGACGCCACGGGTGCGCGCAGAGGGCCGCGCCACGCCGCCCCGCGTAAGTCGCTGCTGACGAAGCTGCACATGCCGGCGGGCAAGAAGGCCTTCGCGCTGGCCGCGATGCCGACGGCCGTCTTCGTCGGCATGGGACTCACCCCCAGGCTCGCGCTGGCCGACGACAGCACCGACATCCCCTTCGCCCCCGGACCCTGCGTGACCCGCTCCGACGAGCCGGGTGAGTCGGCGGAGCCCGACACGACGCCCACCCCGAGTGCCACGCCCTCAGGGGGGTCCGCCGAGGACGAGAAGCCCCCGGCGGACGAGAAGCCCCCGGCCGACGAGAAGCCCCCGGCGGACGGGAAGCCCGCTGACGACGCGGCATCGGGTGCGGACGGGGCCGCTTCTCCGGAGCCGTGCGCCGCGGCGAGCGCCGGCGCGCGGGCGGCGGACGCGACGGCCGGGACGAAGGCGGCGGCCACTCCCGCGGCCACGCCCACCGCCGGCGAGCCGGCGAACCCCCTCGACCCGCTGGGCGTCGGCGACGCGCTGAAGGACCTCCTCGACGGACCGGACAAGGAGACGGCGAGCCCGTCTCCCGCGCCCACGGCCGTGTCCCCGAAGCCCGAGTCCCCGGAGCCGGCGGCCACGAAGCCGGCCGGAGAGTCCACCGGGACGTCCGTGGAGAAGGTCACCGGCAGGGCGAAGGCGGAGGCGGACAAGACCGCCGAAGCCATCCGGGAGGCCGCCGGCAAGGCCGGCGAGGACGTCGAGGAGCTCGAGGACGACGTCAAGGGCCTCGACCCGGTGAAGGACGAGGACATCCCGGACGGCGCCAAGCAGCCGTTCCCGTGCCCGACCGCCGACCCCGAGGCGCTCGCCGCGGCCGACCTGGAGCAGGGCATCCCGCTGCTGCCCGACGACCCGTGGATCCTGGAGTCGACGCGACTCACGCTCACCGGGCTCGACTACGCGGGCATCGTCGAGGTGCGCACGGGCGACGGCAGCACCAAGAAGGTGCTGAAGTTCACCGCGAGCTCGATCGACATCAAGGACCTGCACCAGCTGACGAAGGGACCGGCCGGCACCACCGGCCACGTCAAGGCGCGTGCGGGTTCGACGTCCACCTTCCGCGGCGGCACGGTGACGATGTACACGGAGGAGCTGAAGGGCAATCTCTTCGGCCTGATCCCGATCACCTTCAGCCCCCAGACCCCGCCGCCGCTGAACGTCCCCTTCGCCTTCTTCACGGACGTGAAGGTGACCCAGGCCGGCCAGTTCGGCGGTTCGCTCACGATTCCCGGGCTGCAGAACTACTTCACCGGCGGCAACAGCTAGGGACCTGCCGTCCCGATGCGGACGAGAGGCCCTGGCGGCCGCCGGCCGCTCTCCCGATCGGGCGCCGCACCGCAGTGGGGGCCGCCCCCCTCGCGGGGGTGCGCCCCACAGTCACGCCGTAGGGGGAGCGTCAGTCGCGCTTCTCGCCGCTGAGGTGGTGCACCCGGACCATGTTGGTGGTGCCGGGGACGCCGGGGGGCGAACCGGCCGTGATGATCATCGTGTCGCCGTCGTTGTAGCGGTTGAGCTTCAGCAGCTCCGCGTCCACCAGGTCGACCATGGCGTCCGTGTTGTCCACGTGGGGCACCACGTAGGACTCCACGCCCCAGCTCAGCGCGAGCTGGTTGCGGGTGGCCTCCTCGGTGGTGAAGGCCAGGATCGGCTGCGCGGCACGGTAGCGGGAGAGGCGCCGGGCCGTGTCGCCGGACTTGGTGAAGGCCACCAGCGCCTTGCCGTTCAGGAAGTCCGCGATCTCGGCGGCGGCGCGGGCGACCGAACCGCCCTGGGTGCGCGGCTTCTTGCCCGGCACCAGCGGCTGGAGGCCCTTGGACAGGAGCTCCTCCTCGGCGGCGACGACGATCTTCGACATCGTCTTGACCGTCTCGATCGGGTACGCGCCCACGGAGGACTCCGCCGACAGCATCACGGCGTCGGCGCCGTCCAGGATCGCGTTCGCGACGTCGGAGGCCTCGGCGCGCGTCGGCCGCGAGTTGGTGATCATCGACTCCATCATCTGGGTCGCCACGATCACCGGCTTGGCGTTGCGGCGGCACAGCTCGATGAGGCGCTTCTGCACCATCGGGACCTTCTCGAGCGGATACTCGACGGCCAGGTCACCGCGGGCGACCATCACACCGTCGAAGGCGGCGACGACGCCCTCCATGTGCTCGACGGCCTGCGGCTTCTCCACCTTGGCGATGACGGGGACGCGGCGGCCGACCTCGTCCATCACCTTGTGGACGTCCTTGACGTCCTCGGCGTCCCGGACGAAGGACAGGGCGACCATGTCGCATCCCATCCGCAGGGCGAACCGAAGGTCCTCGACGTCCTTCCCGGACAGCGCGGGGACGTTGACCGCCGCACCCGGGAGGTTGATCCCCTTGTGGTCGGAGATGACACCGCCCTCGATGACGATGGTGGTGACCCGGGGGCCGTCCACCGAGACGACCTTGAGCTCGACGTTGCCGTCGTTGATCAGGATCGGGTCGCCCTTGGCGACGTCACCGGGCAGCCCCTTGTAGGTGGTGCCGCAGATCGACTTGTCGCCGGGGACGTCCTCGGAGGTGATCACGAACTCGTCCCCGCGGACCAGCTCGACGGGGCCCTCCGCGAACTTCGCGAGGCGGATCTTGGGGCCCTGGAGGTCGGCGAGCACGCCGACCGCGCGGCCGGTCTCGGCGGCGGCCTTGCGGACCCGGTCGTAACGGCCTTGGTGCTCCTCGTGGGTACCGTGACTGAAGTTGAAACGGGCCACGCTCATGCCGGCCTCGATCAGAGCGACGAGCTGCTCATGGGAGTCGACGGCGGGACCGAGGGTGCAGACGATTTTGGAACGGCGCATGAGGCGGATCCTATCGGTTTGTTTCGCTGCGGAATATTCCGTCTGGTGGAAGATACAAAAGGGCGCGGGTCCGCTCAGTTGTGGACCAGGGCGAAGGTCTGGCCGGCGATCTCCAGCTCCTCGTCCGTGGGGATCACGGCCACGGCCACCCGCGCGCCGTCGGGGGAGATGAGCCGGGGCTCACCGGACCGTACGGCGTTGCGCTCCGCGTCCACCGCGAGGCCGAAGCCCTCCAGTCCGGCGACCGCCGCCGCCCGCACCGGAGCGGAGTTCTCCCCGATCCCGGCCGTGAACACGACGGCGTCGACCCGGCCGAGCACCGCCGCGTAGGCGCCGATGTACTTCTTCAGCCGGTGGATGTAGACGGCGAACGCGAGCGCCGCGCGCTCGTCGCCCTCGTCCACGCGGCGCCGGATCTCCCGCATGTCGTTGTCACCGCACAGACCCACCAGGCCGCTCTTCTTGTTGAGCAGGACGTCGATCTCGTCGGCCGACATCCCCGCCACCCGCTTCAGGTGGAAGGTGACCGCCGGATCGATGTCCCCGGAACGCGTACCCATGACCAGCCCCTCCAAGGGGGTCAGTCCCATGGACGTCTCCACGCACCGGCCACCCGCCACCGCGGAGGCCGAGGCGCCGTTGCCCAGGTGCAGCACGATCACGTTCACGTCCGCCACCGGCCGCCCCAGCAACTCCGCGGCCCGGCGCGAGACGAACGCGTGCGAGGTGCCGTGGAAGCCGTAGCGGCGGATGCGGTGGGCGTCCGCCGTCTCGACGTCGATGGCGTACCGCGCGGCGTGCTCCGGCATCGTCGTGTGGAACGCCGTGTCGAAGACGGCGACCTGCGGCAGGTCGGGGCGCAGTGCCTGGGCGGTCCGGATGCCGGTGATGTTCGCCGGGTTGTGCAGGGGAGCCACCGGGACCAGGCGCTCGATCTCCTTCAGCACCTCGTCGGTGATCACGGTCGGCTCGCTGAACCTGAGCCCGCCGTGCACCACCCGGTGGCCGATCGCCGCGAGTTCGGGGGAGTCGAGGCCGAGTCCGTCGGCGGCCAGCTCCTCGGCGGCGGCCTTCAGGGCCTGCTCGTGGTCGGCGATCCGGCCGGTCCGCTCACGGGTGCCGCCGCCCGCCGCGGGCGTGTGCACCAGGCGGGAGGACGCCTCGCCGATCCGCTCCACCAGGCCGGTCGCCAGCCGGGACCGGTCGCGCATGTCCAGGAGCTGGTACTTCAGCGAGGACGAACCGGAGTTGAGGACGAGTACGCGGTGGGCGTCATTCATGGAGCGCGAGCCTTCGCTGGTGGGGTCGGTGGTCGTCGTCATCACTGCTCGCCCTGCGCCTGGATCGCCGTGATGGCCACCGTGTTGACGATGTCCTGCACCAGCGCCCCCCGCGACAGGTCGTTGACCGGTTTGCGCAGCCCCTGGAGGACCGGGCCCACCGCGACGGCGCCCGCGGAACGCTGCACCGCCTTGTACGTGTTGTTGCCGGTGTTGAGGTCCGGGAAGACGAGCACGGTCGCCCGCCCCGCCACCTCCGAGGCCGGGAGCTTCGTCGCGGCGACGGACGGTTCGACCGCGGCGTCGTACTGGATGGGGCCCTCGATCCGCAGGTCCGGCCGTGACACGCGTACCCGCTCGGTGGCCTGGCGCACCTTGTCGACGTCCGCGCCGGTGCCCGAGGTGCCCGTCGAGTACGACAGCATCGCGATGCGGGGCTCGACACCGAAGCGCGCGGCGGTGACCGCCGACTGCACGGCGATGTCCGCCAGCTGCTCCGCGTCGGGATCCGGGTTGACCGCGCAGTCGCCGTAGACCAGGACCCGGTCGGCGAGGCACATGAAGAAGACCGAGGAGACGATCGAGGCGTCCGGCTTCGTCTTGATGATCTCGAAGGCCGGACGGATCGTGGCCGCCGTGGAGTGCGCCGAGCCCGAGACCATGCCGTCGGCCAGCCCCTCCTGGACCATGAGCGTGCCGAAGTAGTTGACGTCCGCCACGACGTCGTACGCGAGCTCGGCCGTCACCCCGCGGTGCGCGCGCAGCAGGGCGTACTGCTCGGCGAAGCCCTGGCGCAGCTCGGAGGTGCGGGGGTCGATCAGCCTGGTTCCGGCCAGGTCGACGCCGAGGTCGGCGGCCTTCTTGCGGATGACGTCCACGTCGCCCAGCAGGGTCAGGTCGCAGACGTCACGCCGCAGGAGCACGTCGGCGGCGCGCAGGACGCGTTCCTCGGTGCCCTCGGGGAGGACCACCCGGCGGCGGTCCGAGCGGGCCTGTTCGAGGAGCTCGTGCTCGAACATCATCGGGGTGACCCGGCCGCTGCGGGCCACGGAGATCCGCTCCAGCAGGGCGCCGGTGTCCACGTGGCGTTCGAAGAGGCCGAGTGCCGTCTCCGCCTTGCGGGGCGTGGCCGCGTTGAGCTTGCCCTCCAGGGCGAAGAGCTCGCCCGCCGTAGGGAAGGAGCCGCCGGCCACCGCGACGACCGGTGTGCCGGGGGCGAGGCGCGCGGCCAGCCGGAGGATCTCCTCGCCCGGGCGCTCGTCCAGGGTCAGCAGGAGGCCCGCGATGGGCGGTGTGCCGGCGCTGTGGGCGGCCAGGGAACCGACGACGAGGTCGGCCCGGTCGCCGGGGGTGACGACGAGGCACCCCGGGGTCAGCGCCTTGAGGAGGTTGGGCAGCATCGCGCCGCCGAAGACGAAGTCCAGTGCGTCGCGGGCGAGGCCCGAGTCGTCGCCGAGGAGCACCGTGCCGCCGAGCGCGGTGGTGATCTGGGCGACGGTGGGCGCGGAGAGCGCCGGATCGTCGGGGAGGACCGAGCACAGGACCGGGAGCGTGGCCGACAGCCGGGCCGCGATGTCCGCCCGGTCGCCGGACGCCACCCGGTTCACGATCATCGCCAGGACGTCGCAGCCGAGCCCGGCGTAGGCCCGGTAGGCGTTGCGCGTCTCGGCCCGTACGGACTCCGCGTCCTGGCCCTGTCCGCCGACGACCGCGATCACGGAGGCGCCGAACTCGTTCGCGAGGCGTGCGTTGAGCGCCAGCTCGTCGGGGAGCTGGGTGGCGGCGAAGTCGCTGCCGAGGACCAGCACCACCTCGTAGTCGCGGGCCACGCGGTGGAAGCGTTCGACGAGCCGGGAGACGAGCTCGTCGGTACCCTTCTCGGCCTGGATGGCTGAGGCCTCGTGGTAGTCCATGCCGTGGACGGTCTCCGGGCTCTGCGAGAGGCGGTAGCGGGCCCGCAGCAGCTCGAACAAGCGGTCGGGATCGTCGTGGACGAGCGGCCGGAAGACACCGACCCGGTCCACCTGACGCGTCAGTAGCTCCATGACTCCCAGATCGACGACCTGACGGCCGTCTCCCCGGTCGATCCCGGTCACGTACACGCTGCGCGCCACGCGTGCTCTCCCGTCCTGTTTGGCTGGCCTTGCCCCCTTGACGATACCTACGGGGGCAGGTCCGTCGCCCGCCGGGAAGCACCCGCGGCGGGCGGGCCCCGCGCCGTCCCGGATCCCGGCCCCGCCCGGACCCGCAGGAGCCGAAAGCGCGGGTGGCGCGGACGGCGTGGGACAATCGTGGTGGCTCACGGTACGGGGGTTGCGTCGCAGGGCCCCCGGGAGGCACGGCACCACGGCCTGTCCCGTAACCCCTGGCGGGCGCGCGACGGCGGCCACGGCACCGGACCGCGTCGTCGGAACGCCCGGATACATCCCGTACGCCGGACGTCCCTCCGGCTCGCGGCGCACGGCGGCCGAGGCCGTGCGCCGAACCACCAGGGACCACGGGACAGCCCTTAGCGAGCAGGAGACAGACCAGGATGCGCATCGGAATTCTCACAGCGGGCGGCGACTGCCCAGGCCTGAACGCCGTGATCCGGTCGGTCGTGCACCGCGCCGTGGTGGGTCACGGCGACGAGGTGATCGGCTTCGAGGACGGCTTCAAGGGCCTGCTCGACGGCCACTTCCGCCCCCTGGACCTGAACGCGGTCAGCGGGATCCTGGCCCGCGGCGGCACGATCCTCGGTTCGGCGCGGCTGGAGCGCGACCGGCTGCGCGAGGCCGCGGAGAACTGCGAGGAGCTCTCCCGCCGTTACGGCATCGACGCGCTCATCCCGATCGGGGGCGAGGGCACGCTGACGGCGGCCCGGATGCTGTCGGACGCGGGCATGCCCGTGGTCGGTGTCCCGAAGACGATCGACAACGACATCTCGGCGACCGACCGGACCTTCGGCTTCGACACGGCCGTGGGCGTCGCCACCGAGGCCATAGACCGTCTCAAGACCACCGCCGAGTCGCACCAGCGGGTGATGGTGGTCGAGGTCATGGGCCGCCACGCGGGCTGGATCGCGCTGGAGTCCGGCATGGCCGGCGGCGCGCACGGCATCTGCCTGCCGGAGCGGCACTTCCAGGTCGACGACCTGGTCAAGATGGTCGAGGAGCGCTTCGCGCGCGGCAAGAAGTTCGCCGTCATCTGCGTCGCCGAGGGCGCGCACCCGGCCGAGGGCTCCATGCCGTACGCCAAGGGTGAGATCGACCAGTTCGGGCACGAGCGCTTCCAGGGCATCGGCAACCGGCTCGCCGCCGAACTGGAGCTGCGCCTCGGCAAGGAGGCGCGGCCGGTCATCCTCGGCCACGTGCAGCGGGGCGGCACGCCGACCGCGTACGACCGCGTGCTGGCGACCCGTTTCGGCTGGAACGCGGTGGAGGCCGTGCACCGCGGCGACTTCGGCCGCATGACGGCACTGCGCGGCACCGACATCGTCATGGCCCCGCTCGCCGACGCGGTGACCCGGCTGAAGACCGTGCCGAGCGAGCGGATGTACGAGGCCGAGTCGGTCTTCTGACCGGCTCCCCGCGGCGGCCGTCGCGCCGTGCGGCCCCGCCGGAGCCGCCCCCCTAAACCCTGTCCCGCCCGCCGCCGGCCCCGCCCGTCCCTCGTGGACGGCCGGGGCCGCGGCTGTGCGGGAGGTGCGCCCGGTCGCGGGACCGGCGGGTGGCGCGCCCGTCCGGGCGGGCCCGGAGCCCGCCGCGGCGGGCCCTGTCGACCCCGCCCGGCGGCTTTCCGCCCCGGCGCCCGGCGGCCTCCCGCCCCGGCGCCCGGTCAGATTCCCGCCGTGCGCCAGAACCTCTCGACCACCCGGTCGAGGAACTCGCGCCCCGCCTCGCCGCCCGTCCCGGAGCGGTCCCGGCCGGCCGTGTTCCAGCTCAGGGTCGAGACCATCAGCGCCTGGTAGTCGGTGTGCAGCTGCTCCAGCACGTCCTGCACGAGGACCCGGTCCAGGGGGACGAGTTTGGCCACCGGCCTGACGTACGCCTGCCAGCGCGTCGTCGCCGCCCTGGTCAGCAGCTGTGACAACTCCTCGTTGCGGCCGGTGGCCGTGAGGAACTGCGCCGCCGACAGGTCCAGCGCCTCGCAGAGCGCCAGCGCCTGGCGCTCGTTGCCGCGCCAGCGGCCCGACTCCTCGACGCGCTGGTAGGAGGCGGCCGTCATGCCGAGCGTCCGCGCGAGATCCTCGACCGAGAGGTCCCGCGTCACGCGGTGTTCGCGCAAGGTGCTCGCGGCGGCCATCAGTTCCCCGGGGGCGCACCACAGCACGCCCGCGAGGGCCGTCAGTTCCCGCTCGCCGGGCAGCGCGACACCGCGTTCCCAGGCCATCACGGTCTCGGCGGTGATCTGGAGTCCGTACTGGGCGCCGAGCCCGTACGCAACATGGCCGGGAGCCATTCCCAGTGCCTCGCGGAGTCGGCGCGCGGCGGGGGCATTGAAGGGCGGGGTGGGGTGCACGGCCCCACCGTAGAAGGAAGGGAACCCCCTGGCTACAGGCTGTTCTCACCAGTTCACCCTTCGTATGATCCTCCTAGTGGCCCGGCGCGGACCCCCCGGAGCCATCAGCGACTTTCGGCCACCCACCGGTAGTGCAGCTCCGGCCGTCCGACCTGACCGTAGGAGGGGCGGCGCTCGGCGCGGCCCGCGGTCACCAGGTGCTCCAGATAGCGGCGGGCGGTGATCCGGGAGATCCCCAGCTCGTCCCCGGCCGCCGACGCCGTCAGCCCCTCCGCGGACGCCCGCAGCGCCGTGGTCACCGCCTCCAGGGTCGGCCCGCTCAGCCCCTTGGGCAGAATGGCGGGCTGGGTGACCCGCAGCGCGGCCAGCGCCCGGTCCACCTCCTCCTGACCGCTCGCCTCCCCGGCCGCCGCCCGGAACTCGGCGTACCGCACGAGACGGTCCCGCAGGGTGGGGTAGGTGAACGGCTTCAGCACGTACTGCACCACGCCGAGGGAGACGCCCTCCCGCACCACCGCCAGGTCACGCGCCGACGTCACCGCGATCACGTCGGCGCCGTGCCCGGCGGCCCGCAGCGAGCGCAGCAGTTGCAGGCCGTGCCCGTCGGGCAGGTACAGGTCCAGCAGGAGCAGGTCCACCGGCGTCCGGTCCAGGGCCCGTACGGCCTCCGCCCGGGTGTGGGCGACGGCGGCCACCTCGAAGCCCGGCACCCGGCCCACGTACATCTCGTGGGCGTCGGCGGCGACCGGGTCGTCCTCCACGACCAGCACCCGGATCACGCGGTGACCACCTGCGCGGTCCGGCCGGCGAGGGGCAGCCGG
>NZ_JBEXWB010000191.1:0-11969 GCF_040629645.1 Streptomyces sp. NPDC005899
GACCACTCCGCAAACCGCCGGTGGGCGGTCGCTCCGGACGGACCGAACGACGCCGAAGGCAGCTGCTGCCAGGTACAACCCGACGTCGCCACGAAGACGATCGCCGCCAGCACTTCCCGATCGCCGTGCCGACGCCGACCACCACCCTGCGGCCGCGACGGCGCCTCCGGTACCACCCGCTGGAACAACTCCCACAACTCATCCGGCACCAACCGCTCAACGATCCCCACCATGACTCACAGAATACCGAGTCGCCCAAATGAAATGACTTCTTAGGAGGGTGCGCACACCCTCCAGCCGCGCACACCCGTGCGAACGGGAACACACTGGCGCGCAGCACGAGACCCGGTCCCGGGGATCGCCTTGTCCGCAACTGTCGGTTATTTACATAGTTGAGACGCGAATATCGCCATCACCTGCAACATCTCCACTGTACTCATAGAAAATGAGGTTGATTTGTCTGAGTGGCTGACCTGCTCTGATTTGATGCAGGGGTTCCTGGGATTGCGGCGGCAAGCTTGTGAGCTGGGATGCCGCATCTCTATCGAGAATGTCTCAACTTCGCGAATAATCTCTTCGAAGTGGGATCCTTGGGAGGGTGGGAGTCCCTCCAAGAGGGGCGGGCGGAGGCGAGGAGTAAGCCGGCGTTAGTCAGATTGCATCGGCAGTAGCGGGAGGGCTGTGTCTCCGTAGCTGGCGAGGTTGGCGTGCCAGAAGCGGTGGCGGCTGGTCATGCACGACCGTCCTGTTGGCGCTGTCGGTTTTAGAAACCATCTCAATCGGTGAGCTTGAGGTAGCAGATGGGGGTGCAGGCGATGCTGGTGAAGGCCAGCAAGTGGTCGGCCTTGCATTCGTAGCGACTTACAGGGGCGTACGCCGGGGCATGCTGTGCCGGGCGCGCGCTCTTCGGTGCAACTTCGCTGTAATTGCACGCCCTGTTCGGCGGGACACGACAGGATCACCGTCGCATCTACGTACCAGTGCCGACTGCGACGCTCCGATTTTTGCAAGTGCCTGAGCCGCAGCACAGCGGACAGAAAAGAGGGACCGCATGTTCCAGTCCATACGGACCAAGTCCCACCAGAGGTCTCCGTTGACCGCTGCGTTGGCGGTCGTGTGTCTCCTGGTGAGCGGAGTGTTGGTCGCGGCGCCGGCCCACGGCGCCACCCATGGGCTTCTCGACATAACCTGTACGGCGCCCAGTAGCGAGGCGACCACCTACAACCCTCCGCTCAGTCTCACCCCCCAGACCGTAACCTTCTCCTCCACCGTTCAGTATGGTCCCTGCGTCTCCCTCAGCCATCCCAGCGTGACGTCCGGCTCCCGCTCTCTGCAGGTCAACGTCCCCGACCGGACCTGCCTGGCCCTCCTTGAGGCCGCCCCCTCGATCTACACGATCAACTGGAACACCGGCCAGACCAGTACGATCGCCGGCAACCGAACCGCCACCGTCGTCGGCGCCGCCCTCGTCGTGACCGTCACCGGCAACGTCACCTCCGGCCTCTTCAGCGGTGACACCGTCGTCCAGACCAGCATCGGCCCCGCCACCGACATCCTCGCCTGCACCCTCGGCCTCGGCACAGTCGCCAGCATCTACTCGACCGTCACCCTCGAAATTACCTCGCTCTGATCCCTTAACAACACCCACAGGGGCGCACCCATCGCCGGAGGCAAATGCAAAAGCCACTGCAATGGGATCGGTAGGCTGCTGGCCGTGGTGGGGATCGTTGAACGGCTGGTGCCGGATGATTTGTGGGAATTGTTCCAGCGGGTGGTACCGGATGCGCCGTCGCGGCCGCAAGGCGGTGGTCGGCGGCGCCGTCACGGTGATCGGCAGGTTCTGGCGGTGTACGTGGCAGCAGGCGCCCACCGCGTCGTCAGGTCCGTCCGGTGCGACAGACCACCGCAGATTTACCGAGTGGACGAAGGCACGGGTCTGGGCCAAGCTGCACCGCCTGGTCCTCGACGAACTCGGATCCCGCGGGAAGTAGGACTGTCCCGGTGCGCAATCGACTCGGTGAACATAGGAGAGCCCACCTGTGTGACGTGAGCACCGCCAGTGCGCACTAACTACATACGTTGTCGTTCGTGTTCCTCAAGCCGGTACGGGCCGTCAGAAGTCCATGCTACAGCCGGATACGGCGTGATTGGCGGCCTTCCAAAGGGTCGGTCCCTACTGAACCGGGTCCTGGACATTGTTCAGAAGAATGCATCGATGCTGTCGGTCGGGCGTGAGCCGCCCTCCGCTCGATGTCGGCGCCGCGCGCGATGATGGGCGGGTGGACTTCAACCTCGTGATCGCCGCCGCCCAGGCCGCCGGCCCCTGCCCGCCCGGTGAGGAGGCCTTCTGGGGCCGCCGTGTGCAAACCCTCACTGTGGACCTGCACATGATCGCCAAGCAGGCCGCGCAGGACGTCGACCGGTTGGAGAGCGCCAAGACGTTCGTCGCCTTCCTGGAGAAGGTCGAGATCGAGGAGACCAGCCGTCGCGGTCTGCTCACCCTTCGGCCGCCGTCCGGCGACGCGGAGAACATCCGCACCGAGCAGGAGGAGACCGATCGCGGCCGCCGGCTGATCGAGCGGGCCCGTTCCCTGGTCGGGCGCTGGGTGCTGGTCTACCGGTACAACGAGGAGAAGGCCGGCAACCGGCAGCACAACGTGCGCATGCTCGCCCACCTCGTCGACCTGGGCGACGGGGCGATCTCGGTGAACATGGCGAAGAAGGTCCTCCTGGACGACGCCGGCGGCGTGGTGGCGCGTGCTCAAGGAGCGTGGGAAAGCGCGGGTCTCCCGGACACGGGCACGGTCGGCGTGGAACAGCTGCAGAAGGCGCGCGCCGTACTGGCTGGGTGAGCCACGCGGGTTCGCCGCCTTCCGGCTCCGCCGGGTGGCGGGGGAGTGGGATCCACGACGGGCTGTCGCACGCCTCGGGGCAGGAGTCGATGACGCGCATGGGCTCCTCAGCCGATCCGTCTGCGGCCCGCAGCGGGGAGGCTGCGCGTGGGGGAGGCCAAGAACGCCGTCTCCCCGATCGTCCGGGAGGGGGCGCGCCGAGCAACAGGTGGCCGCAGCCGCCACCGGCGCGGCCCAGCCCATCCGCAGCCGGGACGACTGCTCGTTCTCCGTCCGCAGGACCGGTCCCCTCACTAGGGTGGGCACTTCGTGACGCACGAGGGGCGGGTGGAACTGTGGCGAGACGGCCGGACGGTGCCGAGGTCGCGGCGGTGGTGCAACGGATCTTCCGTGGCGGGTTGCGGAGCGGGATGTCCTCGTTCCAGCCGGACCTGGCCGCCTGGACCGCCGCGACCGCCTCGGATCTGCGCGCCCGCTTCGTCGACCGGCCCGACGAGTCGTCGGACACCTTCCTCGTCAAGCTGCGCCGGCAGCTCACCGATGCCCCCGACGAGGCGATCGTCCTGGCCGCCGAACTGCTCTTCGTGAACATGGCCCCGCTGGTCCCCGAACAGATCGGTCTCCGGAAGAAGCTCGAGATCCTCCGCGAGGTACTGTCCTGGGCCGACCGCCGTATGGACGTGCGCCCGGAGATGGAGCCCGCCCTGAAGGGCTTCCTCCACGGTGGGCAGGGGTTCCTCAACTACCGTTGGGCGCAGTTCCAGATCCTGGTGCTCCTCGTGGAGCGACTGGCCAGGACGGAATGCTCGGAGCGCGAGGAACTCTTCTCCGATCCCTGGCGGTTCCGGGCCCTCTGTTTCGGCATCCAGGACGCGGTGGGCCACAAGAAGGGCCGCGCCCAGATCCACGTACTGCTCTTCACGCTCTTCCCGGACGACTTCCAGCCCATCGCCAGCGCCCACCACAAACACGAGATCCTCAATGCCTTCGCGGACGAGCTCCCGGACCCCACCGGCAACGACGACAAGGACCTGCTGACGCTCAGCAGGGCGCTCGAGGTCCAGATCGGCCGGCCCGTCGACTTCTACGACGAGCCCTGGGTCGGCCGCTGGCGCAAGGGCGCCGTGCAGCACGAACAGCGCGGCTGGCTGGTCCGCGGCAACAACGTCGACGGGCACGACTTCATCCCGGCCTGGCTCAGCCAGGGCTACTGCTCGCTCGCCTGGAGGGAAGCACCGGAGATCGCCGCCGGAGCCACCAAGCAGCATGTCCGGCAGGCAGTCGCCGAGGCCATGCCCGAGGCCACCGCCCAGTTGCGCGGGGCGGCCGCCTACCAACTCCACGTCTTCCTGACCGTCATGCAGCCGGGCGACCTGGTCGTCACCGTCACCCCGGACGAGGTGCACGTGGGCACCGTCCAGGGCCCGGCCACGTACGACCCCTCCGAGGGCCCCGACAACGCCCGCCGCCGCCCGGTGCGCTGGGCCACCGCCGAACGGCCCCTCGTGCGGGCGGACCTCCCGGAGAAGGTCCAGGCACGGCTGCCGCTACCGCCGGCGGTGTACGACATCAGCAGTGTGGCCGCCGAGCTCGCCGAACGCGCGGGTCTGGAGGACGCGGTCGCCGACGTCATCGCGGAGGCGGACGTCACCACACCCCTGGAGTTCCCGCCGGTCACCCAGGAGCTGGCGGACGAGCTGCTCATGCCGCTGGAATGGCTGCAGGAGACCGCCGAACAGCTTCAGGAACAGCGCCAGCTGGTGCTGCACGGGCCGCCCGGTACCGGAAAGACCCACGTGGCCCGTGTGCTCGCCAAACATCTGGCTGGGCCGGACCGGGTACAGCTGGTGCAGTTCCACCCCTCCTACACCTACGAAGACTTCTTCGAGGGTTTCCGCCCGGGGAAGGGGGACAGCGGCTCGGTCGTGTTCGAGGTGCAGCCGGGCCCCTTCAGGCTCCTGGCCGAGCGTGCGCGGAAGGACCCGGCGAATCCGTACTTCCTGATCATCGACGAGATCAATCGGGCCAACCTGGCCAAGGTTTTCGGCGAGCTGTACTTCCTGCTGGAGTACCGCGAGGAACCCATCACCGTGCAGTACAGCCCGCACGACCCGTTCCATCTCCCCGGCAACCTCTTCCTCATCGGCACGATGAACACCGCCGACCGTTCGATCGCGCTGGTCGACGCGGCGATGCGCCGCCGCTTCGCCTTCCGCCGGCTCTCTCCCGAGAAGCCACCGGTGCAGGGTCTGCTGACCCGCTGGCTGCACGCCCGCGGCCTTCCGGACACCGCCGCCCGGCTCCTGGACGAGCTCAACTCCCGCCTCGGTGACGCCGACCGTGCCATCGGCCCGTCGTACCTGATGAAGCCCGCGGTGGCTCGGCCCGGAGGTCTGGACCTCATCTGGCGTACCCAGATCCTGCCGCTCCTGGAGGATCAGCTCCACGGCACGGGCGTCGACGTCGAGGTGGAGTACGGTCTCGCATCGCTGCACGCGGCCGTCGGGCCGACGGCCGCGCCGGCAGGGGTCCCGTCCCCGGCGCCTTCCCCGCCGGACCGGTCGGCCATCTCCCCCTCCCCGGCCCTCCGGCCGTGAACCCGGAGCTCACCCTCACCGTCCGGGAGACCGGCCCCGGCTCCTCGCAGGAGCTGACCGGCGACCAGGTGGCGGCCCTGGTCGCCGTGCCGGATCTCGTACGGCTGACCCCGGCGCCGGGCGGGCGCTGGAGCGTACGCGGCAATCAGAAGGTGGGCCTGGTCCGCCTGCGCACACGATCCGGTGGGACGATCCATCTCAGTCTGCGGCCCAAACTCGGCATCAGGGACCTCCTCTTCCTCCTCTCCTATTCCTCCACCGACCCCTGGCGCCCGGAGCCGGTCACGGCGGCCACGACGGACGACCTCGTCCCCGCCCTGGCCGACCTGCTGGCCCGTACCGCCCGCCGCACGCTGGAGGGTGGTGTTCTGCACGGATACCGCGAGGTGGCCGAAGATCTCCCTCTCATCAGGGGGCGTATCCGCACCACGGCCCAGCTCCGCCGTACCGGCCTGCCGCTGCCGATATCGGTCCAGTACGACGACCACACCCCCGACATCCCCGAGAACCGCATCCTGCTGGCCGCGCTGTACATGGCAGCCCACCTGCCGGGCGTCCCGCACCCGACCCGCCTGGCCCTTCGCCGCCTCGCGGACCGCCTCCCCGGCGTCCACCGCCCTCACCCCGGCGAGCCGCTCCCCGCCTGGACCCGGACACGCCTCAACGCCCGCTACGTCCCCGCCCTCAGGCTGGCGGAACTGCTTCTGTCGGGTCGCTCGATACAGCCGGAGGGCGGCGCCCCGACTCCGGCGGACGGCTTCCTGCTCGACCTCCCGAAGGTCTTCGAACGTTTCCTGACGGTGACCCTCGGTGAGGCCCTGGCCCGCCACGGCATCCGCTGCGCTCCCCAGGACGTCCACCGCCTGGACGAGGCGCAAAGGGCCTCGTTCCGCCCTGACCTTGTCCTGTACCGCGGGGACGGCCCGGTCTCGGTGATGGACGCGAAGTACACGTTCCTCAAGGTCACGGCCCCGCCGGTGGAACACCTCTACCAACTCCTGGCCTACTGCACCGCCCTGGGCCTCAGCCACGGTCACCTCGTCTACGCGGCGACCGGGGCCGGCACGTCGTCCGTCGACCACGTGATCCGCAACTCCCCCGTCACGATCACCGCCCACGCCCTGAACCTGAACGCGCCCGCCGCCGGGATTCTGGAGCAGACAGCAGCCCTGGCCGCCGGAGTGGCGACGGCTGCCCTGCGTCTACCGGCCCTCCGACGGTGAAAGCGGGCGGATCTACTGCATGTCGTCAGGGGACGGCACCTGGTCCTACGCCCAGCCGCCGGCAAGCTACGCCTGCGGCCATGGGCTTCGTGCTGATCCTCTGCCTCTGTGACGGAGCAAGGGATCAGTAGAAGGCCGCATCCACGTCCGGTGAACTGAGCGCACCTGCCGGGAGGCGAGAGGGAAGGCGGCCAGGTGCTCGATCACCACCCGCACGTCCAGCGGGTCCCCGAGGCCGGATCTCACAGCGCTGGGCGGTTGAGCGCGCCTACGGCTGTCTCATGATCGCGCGTCGGCGGGAGCACCCCACAATCCGAGTCGCGCCGCGCCGGAGGTCAGGACCGGTACACCCCCTGCGTCGGCGGGGAGGACAAGTGCCGCACCTTCGGACGCCCCCGCCACGACGGAGCACCCCGCCGACGCGGGGTGCTCCGAACTACGACCGGCCGGCCTGGCTCAACGACGTCCTTCATGCACGGATCAACTCACGACCACCCACGCCATGGGAAACGGCGTGCTCGCCCTGTTGCCCGGCCTCCGGGCCCAATGCAGCCCTTCTTCCCCTGACCAAAGACATGGAGGTACACCCTCAGGTCAGTGAGGGCACTGCTGGGGCTGCCGGGCCCGGCAGCAGAAGTGTGCAGGACGGTACTTTTGCGGGTCGAACTGCATGGTCCTGCTCCTTCCCATCGTGTGTGCTGGGGACACCGGGGGCGGGAAGGGACAAGACGGCTTCGCGATCCCGGCCACCGAACCGTCCTTCCGGTCCGTGCCGCAGTCTCCTGCGCCGAGGACCGCCTCACTCCTGGAATCGACATGCGTAAAAGAGGCGTTCGCGCCGTGACGTCCGCCCCTCGCGGCGCGGTGCCCCGCCAGGGACCTCACCGCCGCCATCGCGTGCTGCGGGCACTGGTCCTGCCGGTGCTCTCACTGCTGTTCCTGGCCGGAATGCTGACCGCCCCGGCGCCCGCTGAGGCGGCGGCGAGCAAGTACGGGGATGCCCGTCTGGACCAGTGGTCGTGGCTGACCACGCACAATTCCTATGCCTACGATGGCGTGAAGCTCATTCCACCGCGCAACCAGTCGCGCAGCATCTCCGAGCAGCTCGACGACGGGGTGCGCGGGCTGATGTTCGACACCTATGACAAGGTCGTGTCTCTGCCCAGTGGTGACACGGACGTGATGCTCTGTCACTCCATTCAGTGCTACGACTTCTTCCGATCCGAGTTCGCACGGGTCGTGGACTTCTTGAAGGCGAATCGCCAGGAAGTCGTGACGATCTTCCTGGAGAACTATGCGAGCCGGGAGACGCTGACCCGGGCCATGGGCGAAGTGCTGGAGGACAAGGGCGCGACCGACCTGCTCTTCCAGCCCGCGCACACCGGTTACGACATCGACGAGAACAACTGGCCGCTGCTGCGCACCATGGTCGCCGACAACCGGCGCCTGGTCGTCTTCCAGGACAGCTGGCAGGACGACACCCCCGTCACAGCCCCGTCGAACCCCAAGTCCGAGTACGGCCGCCTCATGCACACCTGGGCCCGCACGGTGGAAACGATCTACGACTACGACGGCCGGCCGTCGGGCTGTGACTCCCGCAACGAATACCCGGTGAGCCAGAACCCCATGCCGAACACGGCGCTGACCCCGCTGTTCACCATGAACCAGTTCGACTCCAGCTCCCTCGAGCCGGAGAAGAAGTCCCACGGGGACAACGGCCAGAGCCTCAAGACCCGTATCGAGAAGGACTGCCGGCCGAAGGCCGGACGGAACCCGAACTACGTGGCCGTGAACTTCTACCAGCACAGCGACACCGCCGGTGTCACGCCGCTGTCGGTGGTCAACGAGCTCAACCGCAACAACAACGTGTTCGAGCCGCACCCGGCACTGTGGACCGTCAATTCGAACAAGCAGTACGTCGGGCAGATCGGCGGCAAGTACACCGCCTCCAACCGGTGCATGGTGCGCGGGGCAGAGTTCGAGACCGGCGAGGGCGGCCTGGTGACCCAGCGCAGCTGCGCCAATCCGGCGCCCAGCAGCCACCAGTGGACCGCCACTCCGCCGACGGCGTACGACGGGAAGGGCTTCTACTGGATCAAGGCAGGAAACGGCTCCTGCCTCACCGTGCCTTACAACAACGGCACTCCGCCCGGCAACGGCACGCAGATGTTCTGGTGGCCGTGCGAGACCCGGTGGTCCTCCGGCAGCCAGCTCTGGAACATCATCCCGGTGAACCAGTACGGCGGAGCACGCGCCTACTACTTCATCAACCAGTGGACCGGTAAGTGCCTGACGCTGGACCCCGCGACGACCGGCGTCAAGGCCGGCAAGGTCACGCAGGCGGCCTGTCCGGCCGGGTGACGACCGAGGGGGTGCTCACTCGGTGAGCACCCCCTCGATGTGCACGAAGGCGCGGCACGGACTCGGGTGCCTGAGCGGCAGACGCCGCGCGGAGCACTCGACGCGCACGACGACCGGTGCGCATCACTTTGTCGTTCGCACCAGTCGCCCAGGCGGCCGCCCCGTCGGGCGGTGTGTTCTACCGGTCGGGGAGATCTCCGGGTGCCGGCTGCACTGCTTCACGTGCGCGTGGTGAGCCTCGTGACTGCCGCGTCATATCGCGCCTGGAGTCCCGTGTCCTCCGAAACCCTCAACAGGACGCCAAGCGCCCGTACCGCGCCGTCCTCGTAGCCGGATGACTCCGCTTCCCGGGCTGCGAGATCGAGTTGCTCGATGCCCTCGGCTTCGTGCCCGAGGCCCAGCAGCGCCTCTCCTCTCACCATGAGTAGCAGTATCCGGGGGACGTCGGCCGTGCCGGACCGATCGTCGAAGGCCAATGCCTCAGTCGCCGTGTCGAGGGCCTTGCACCATTTCCCGGCGTCGGCCCAGTGGCGGGCCAGGTGCTGCAGGGCCAGTCTCTCGATGGTCCGGTCATCAGCCTTGCGGGCCAGCTCCACCGCCCGCTCACACTCCTGCGCAGCCTCGTCCAAGTCGCCGAGGGCCGCTTGTGCCATGGCCAGAACGAGCAGGGCGTTCGCCTCGGCCACCAGGTCGCCTGTCTGGGAGGCGAGCGCACAGGCCGCCCTCAGGTGAGCCAGCGCCTCCTCGATGCGCCCTTCTTCGATCAGCACCCAGCTGAGCACGTTCAGCACGCGTGACTCGCCGTGCTGATCGGCATCAGTCCGTGCCGCTTCGAGCCCGGTCTCCAGGAGTGAGACCCAGCCGTCCCGTACACGCCACACGATCAACGGCCACAGCGTCAGGACGATCCGCCAGACCCTGTCGTGCAGTCCGGCGGCGTGCGCCGCGGCCACCGCCAGTGTGAGGTCGTCCCTCTCCGCCGCGTACCAGGCCACGGCGGCGGACCGATCAGCGAACTCCCGCACGACGGCGGGTGGCAGGTAGTCTGCCGGCAGGGGGAAGCACTCCTCGTTGCCGGGCTCGGCCGCTGCCACGGCCGCGAGGCCCGTGGTGATGTAGTAGTCGAGCAAGCGTTTGAGTGCTTCGGGCGCGACCTCCAGGCTCCGTGCATATAGCCGCACCAGATCGTGCATAGCCCATCTGCCGGGCGCCGTCTCCGTGACGAGGTGCGCAGCGGCCAGCCTCTCCAAGGCGGCTTCGACGGCCGCAAGATCCGTATCCGTCAAGGCTGCCGCCGTGTACCGGTCGACGTGCGTACCGAGGTGGCGGCCGAGACGGGCGAACTGACGGGCGACGTCCTGAGGGAGCTGCTGCAGCGTCACGCGCAGCGCCGCTCGCACGCCGGTATCCTCCACGTCCAGCAAGCCCAGCCTGCGCGTTTCGTCGGACAGCTCGGCAGCCATCGCCTCAAGGGACAAGCCGGGCCGTTGCGTCAACCGGGCGGCTACCACCCGGAGCGCAAGGGGCAATCCGTCGCAAAGCTCGGCCAGCCGTCGCGCGGCCACCGGCTCCGCGACGACCCGTTCCGTACTCAGTACCGCGCCGAGGAGCATCGTGCCGTCCTGCGGACCGAACACGTCCACCGCGATGGGCCGAGCAGTGTCAGTGACGATCAACCCCGGCAGCCGGTGCCTGCTGGTGACAACGGTCACGCAGCGGCGGCCGCCGGGAAGCAGCGGCCTGACCTGCTCGGAGTCACGCGCGTTGTCGAGCACTACGAGGAGCCGGCGGTCGGCGGCGATCGACCGAAACAGCGCAGCTGCACCGTTCGCCGACTCCGGTATGCGGTCGAGCGGCACACCGAGCGCCGGCAGGAACTCTCGCAGCACCTCCATGAGCGCGGGCTCTGCCGTGTCACCGAAGCCTCGCAGGTCGGCATAGAGCCGCCCGTCGGGGAATCCGGCAGGGCTGCAGTGGGCCCAGTGCAGTACAAGGGCGGTCTTCCCGACCCCGGCGGGCCCGACGACCAGACAAACGGGCGCCTCACCTTCGGTGGCCTGGGACAGGGCGCCGAGTTCCGCCGCCCGTCCGTAGAAGCCACGCGGTGCGCGCGGCAGCAGATCGGGCGCAGCGGCCTGATCAACAGCGCCCGGTAAGAACGTAGGTGACGGCACATCCGCAGTGCGGACCTTCCGGGGGCGGCCCAAGCGCGCGGTCTGTTCCAGCTCCTGCGCGCCGGCCTCGTCCAGGCCGAGGGCTCCAGCCAATGCCCGCACGGTGCGACGCTGCGGCCCTCGGGAGTGTCCGCCCTCCATATAGGACAGCGCCCGCACGCTCACCCCCGCGGTATGTGCCAGTTCCTCCTGGCTCAGCCCGGCTCTTGTCCGTAGGCGGTACAGAAGCGTGCCGAAGCCGCCGGTGACCGGTGTACCGCTGTCCATACCCGCATATCCCCTGCTCAGTGCGGTCCAGCCGAAATGCCGTACCCCCCGTGCAAAGTATGCACGAACTACTTTTACAGGCGATGCACACTGTTCTTGCCCTGGCTCGGGAGCTAGCCCCGTCCCGTGAAGGTTCTTCGGTTGGGTGTGGACGTGGTCGGTGGCCACTCCGGCCGCTCGTCCAGCTAGACGCCGGTCTGTCCGTCGACGAGCTCTCGCACGATGTCGAGATGCCCGTTGTGTCGGGAGATCTCTTCGATGAGATGGAGGATCACCCAGCGGAGATCCACGTGGCGACCGTCGCCGATGGGACGCTTGGCCCGTGCGTTCACGTCGTGGTCGGACAGCAGGCGACGGTAGCGGTTGCTCTGCTCCTCGTATTCGGCGAGCAGCTGGGGCGGGGACTGTAAAACGATCGGTGTAACTCCCGATCATGGAAGATGCATCGATGACCAGCGACAACGTGACCGAGGCCGAGACCGTCGAGCCGTCTGA
>NZ_JBEXWB010000192.1:0-11945 GCF_040629645.1 Streptomyces sp. NPDC005899
GGACCGCCGTAGGCGCGGGGGGGCGCCGAGGGGGGTGCGGCGGGTGGCGCCGAGGGGGGCGTGGCGGGGGGCTGCTTCGCCAGCGGGTCGGCGGGCGGCGGGGTGGGGGCACCGAAACCGCCGGGAGGCGGGTCCTGGGGTGCTCCGAATCCGCCCTGGGGCGGGTCGTTCGGCGGCTGGGTCATGGGGTGCGTACCTCTGGGGTGTCCGGGGAGGAGGGGGTGCGTGTGCGGGGGTGCGTGGGCGTCACTTGCCGAAGGCCATCATCGTCGTCTGCTCCTTCTCCTCCTCGTCGTTGCTCGCGCTGACGCGCGTGCTGACGACGAAGGAGCGGCCGCCCGCGTAGAGGGTCGTGGAGCTGAAGAAGTTCTCGATCCGCGTCGTCGAGTCCGGGTGCTGGAGAAGCACCTTGGGGGAGCCGCCGGTGGGTGCGATGGTCGCGATCGCCCCGCCCTTGTCGTACGAGGGCTCGAGGTAGACCAGGACACCGCCGCCCTCCGTGCCCAGCGGCTTCATGGTGCGCTCGGCGGGGGCCGGGGCCTTCCACTTGGGCTTGCCGGTGTTCAGGTCGAAGGCAATGACCTTGTTGGTGCGGCCGGTGCCGCTCGTGTCGTCCTCGGTCATCATGTAGAAGGTGTTGGCGTCGGCGGCGACGCCGGTGCAGCCCTCGAGCTTCTCGCCGAAGACCGCGAAGTCGTGGCCGCAGTCGACGGAGAACTTGTCCTCCTTGCCACCGACCAGCTGGGAGCGGAGCGTGCCGTTCTCCCTCAGGGCGAGGATGGACCACTTCTTCTCCTCGGACTGGGTCAGCGAGACGACGAGCGGGCTGACCGAGTAGACCTTGTCGACCTCCCAGCCGCGCTTGGGCGTGTACGTCCACTTGGCCTTCCCGGTGAGGGGGTCGATCTCCTGGACCTGGTGCTGCGGGTTGTCCAGGTCGCTGGTACGGCAGCTGGACGCGGCGATCAGCTTGGCCCCGCCGGCGAACGCGAAGGGCTGGCAGTTGCCGGACGGCTTGCCGAACAGCTCCTTGCCGTCGCTGACCCGGTAGGCGCTGGAGTTGCCGGTCCGGCCGACGGTCACGGTGTCGCCGCTGATCGCCAGGCCGATGTCGGACATCAGGTCCCAGGCGCCGTTCTTCTTGACCGACTTCTTCCAGCCGGCCTTGCCGGTGTTGAGGTCGATCAACTGGAGCTCGGAGCAGTCGGCCTTGTCCGTGGTGCCGCTCTCCACACCGATGACGATCTTGCCGTCGGCGGTGGGCGTCCCGGGGGCCGCGCACATGTCGGCGGGCAGCGGCAGCGTCCACTTCTCCTTGCCGTCGGCCACGGAGTAGCCGACCACCGAGCGGTACATGCCCTTGACGAGTGTGTCGCCGACGATCCACGGACCGTACACGTCCGCGCCGTTGCGAGGCAGGTCCACGCCGTTCTTCGTGAGCCAGAGGACCTTGGCCTCACCGGCCTTGCGCCCGGCGTTCAGGTCGTCGTCCGCCTCCCGGCCGCCGCCGGTGCCGTCCCCCTCGTCGACCGTGGGCGAGGTGCTGGGCTTCGTGTCCCCGGAGCTGGACGCGGCGACCGGCTTCTTGTCGTCACCGTCGCCACCGCTGACCGCGAAGAAGACACCGCCGCCGATGACGAGCAGGGCCGCGAGCGCGGCGCCGATGACGACGGCCGGCTTGCCCTTGAAGGGGCCGCCGCCCGAACCGCCGGGGACGGGCGCGCCCGGGAACTGCTGCTGCGGGTAGCCGTGGCCGGGCTGCGCCGGGCCGCCGTACGGGCCGGGCTGCTGCTGGCCGTAGGGACCGGGCTGCTGCCCGTACGGGCCGGGCTGCGCACCGTAGGGGCCGGGCTGCTGCGCGTACGGGCCGGATGCCTGGGGGTAGCCGTACCCGGGCTGTCCGGCCGGCGGCTGCGGATAGCCGTACCCGGGCTGGCTGGGCGGTACGGGCGGCATCTGCGGCGGGGCCGCCGGGGGAGGCGGTCCCTGGGGAGGCTGTCCCTGGGGAGGCTGTCCCTGGGGAGGCTGGGGAGTTCCCTGCGGTTCCTGCGGAGCCCCGAAGCCCCCCTGCGGCGGTTGCTGGCTGGGCGGCTGGGTCATCAGCACGTCCCCCTTCGTGCGGTCCGGTGCCCGTTCCGGTCTCCCCCGCGATTCCGCCGGGCATCCAGAGGAGCGGGCACGTGGCATCTCGGACGGACACGTGACATCTCTGAATTCCCTCCGGAAAGGAGCGAATCGGGCATGGCTTCCGCGGTGTGACGACAGTCGAGCGGGGCTTCTTTGTACCACCCGTGGTACATCGAACACCGGATCGGTCCACCCCCTGTTCCCAAGGGAGAACCGGCCCGTGATGCCCTCGTTACGCGGCTCCCGGGGCCGTGACGCACCGGATGCGCACCAACTCACTCCGGTGCGAACGGACTTCGCCGGGCACCTCGCCGGTCCGCCACCGTCGGCCCTTCCCCGCCGGGCGTGCGGGCCCGGGCAGCGGGCCGTCCGCCGCCCGCCGGCTGTTGTGGTGTCACCGGCGGGTGCGTGTGGCCGGGTTGCTGCCGGCCGTACCAGCCGGGGTGCCGCGCGCAGGGACCCGGCCGCGGACCGCAGTGGCCCGGTGCGGGCGAGGGCGGGCCGGAGCCCGGCGGGGGCGGCAGGGGCGTCCCCGTGGCCGGATCGCAGGGAGCGCCGAAGCCTCCCTGCGGTGGCTGCCCATGCCCACCGGGCGGCCGGGGCGTCGACGCGTCCCGCTTCGTGCGCTCCGGGCAGGTGCCGGACCGGGCAGCGCCTTTCCACCATCCGCCCCTCAGGCACCGGCCGTCACGTGGTGGGCCTCACGCCTCCTCGGCCAGCTCCAGCCAGCGCATCTCCAACTCGTCCCGCTGGGCCACCAGTTCGCGCAGCTCGGCGTCGAGCTCGGCGACCTTCTCGAAGTCCGTGGCGTGGTCGGCGATCTGCGTGTGGAGCGCCGTCTCCCTCGTCGAGACCTTGTCGAGCTGCCGCTCGACCTTCCGCAGCTCCTTCTTCGCGGCGCGCGCCACCTGGGAGGAGACCGCGGCCTCGGCCGGTGCGGCCTTCGGAGCGGCGGACGCGGCAGCGGAGGCGGGCGTCGCCGCCGCCTCCATCTGCTGCCTGCGCTCCAGGTACTCGTCGATGCCGCGCGGCAGCATCCGCAGCGACCGGTCGCCCAGGAGAGCCATCACCCGGTCCGTGGTCCGCTCGATGAAGAACCGGTCGTGGGAGATCACGATCATCGACCCGGGCCAGCCGTCGAGGAGGTCCTCCAACTGGGTCAGGGTCTCGATGTCCAGGTCGTTCGTCGGCTCGTCGAGGAAGAGGACGTTGGGCTCGTCCATCAGCAGCCGCAGGATCTGCAGCCGCCGCCGCTCGCCACCGGACAGGTCGCCGACCGGCGTCCACTGCTTCTCCTTGGTGAAGCCGAACTGCTCGCAGAGCTGGCCGGCGGTCATCTCCCGCCCCTTGCCGAGGTCGACACGGTCACGCACCTGCTGGACGGCTTCGAGCACGCGCAGGTTCGGCTTGAGCTCGGCGACCTCCTGGGAGAGGTAGGCCAGCTTGACCGTCCTGCCGACGACGATCTTGCCGGCGGCGGGCTGTACGTCGCCCTGCGTGCGGGACGCCTCGGCGAGGGCACGCAGCAGCGAGGTCTTGCCCGCCCCGTTCACCCCGACCAGGCCGACGCGGTCACCGGGGCCGAGCTGCCACGTCAGGTGGGTCAGCAGCGTCTTGGGCCCGGCCTGGACGGTGACGTCCTCCAGGTCGAAGACGGTCTTGCCGAGCCGGGCGTTCGCGAACTTCATCAGCTCGCTGGTGTCGCGCGGCGGCGGCACGTCCGCGATCAGCTCGTTGGCGGCCTCGATGCGGTAACGCGGCTTGGACGTACGGGCGGGGGCGCCGCGCCGCAGCCAGGCCAGCTCCTTGCGCACGAGGTTCTGGCGCTTGGACTCCTCGGTCGCGGCGATCCGCTCCCGCTCGGCCCGCGCGAAGACGTAGTCGCTGTAGCCGCCCTCGTACTCGTGGACCGTGCCGCGCTGGACGTCCCACATGCGGGTGCACACCTGGTCGAGGAACCACCGGTCGTGGGTCACGCACACGAGCGCGGAGCGCCGGGTCCGCAGGTGCCCGGCCAGCCAGGAGATGCCCTCGACGTCGAGGTGGTTGGTGGGCTCGTCGAGCACGATCAGGTCCTGCTCGGCGATGAGGAGCTTCGCCAGTGCGATCCGGCGCCGTTCGCCGCCGGAGAGCGGGGCGATCACGGTGTCCAGGCCGTGCTCGAAGCCGGGCAGGGCGAGCCCGCCGAAGAGCCCGGTCAGCACGTCGCGGATCTTGGAGCTGCCCGCCCACTCGTGGTCGGCGAGGTCACCGATGACCTCGTGCCGGATGGTGGCCTCGGGGTCCAGCGAGTCGTGCTGGGTGAGGACACCGAGACGCAGCCCGCCGTTGTGGGTGACCCGGCCGGTGTCGGCCTCCTCCAGCTTGGCGAGCATCCGGATGAGCGTCGTCTTGCCGTCGCCGTTGCGGCCGACGACACCGATCCGGTCGCCCTCGGACACCCCGAGGGATACACCGTCGAGCAGGGCACGGGTTCCGTACACCTTGCTGACCTGCTCGACATTGACCAGATTGACGGCCATTTCACTCCTGCCTCGGGGATCCCTGCGTCGGGGACCGCTCGACGTCCCAGGGTAGTCGCCACGCGGGGTGCGATAGCGTGCGGCGATCGATCATGGGGCGTAACCCCAGGTCGCAGCGGTTCGGAACATCTCCGGGGTGGGGAAATCATGGTGGTTGGCGCGGTGCGTGCCGCAGGTGCGGCGGTCCTGTCGGTGCTGGTGGCGGTGACGTCGGCCGGCTGTTCCTCGCCGTCGAGCGGTGCGACGGGCACGGACACGGGTAAGAACGGGGACAGCGCGCCCGCGAAGTCCGCCGGGGCCACCCCCGTGAGGAGAGGCGGCACCCTGGGTGGCGCGGGGTCGGCCTGCGAGCTGCCGGTCACCTTCGCTCTGGCGGCGGACTGGAAGCCCGAGGCCGTCAGGGTGGAGCCCGGCTCCGACCTGGCCGCGCTGGCCGAGCAGGGCCCCGTCACGATGGTCTGCGAGATCGACGCCAAGCCGGCGGGGAACATCGGCTACCTCCGGGTGTGGCGGGGGAAACCGTCGTCCGACGGCTCACGCGAGGTGCTGGAGGCTTTCGTGGCGGCCGACCCGGGCGCGACCGAGGCCACGTACACCGAGGTCCCGGCCGGCACGCTGACCGCCACCGAGGTCGGTTACACCGTGGACGGCGAACTGCTGGACGAGCCGAAGACCGAGCACGCCTTCGCGGTCACGACGCCCGACGGTCCCGTGGTGGTGCACCTCGGCGGCCTGGACTCCGGGGAGCACGAGGCGATGCTCCCCGCGTACGAGCTGGCGCGGACGACCCTGCGGCTGGGGTGACGCCGCGTCCGCCCAGGGCCGCGTCCCCCGCTCCCGCACCGGGGCCGACGGCCGCCGCGAGGGCGGCGACCGCGGTCACCGCCCGGCACGCTCGACCAGCGGCCGGTCCCGGGTCGGCCGCGGTCGTCCCGGCCGGTTCTCGTACGTGTGATCCCGTGCGCCCACCATCGTGCCGGGCCCCGCGGCGGTGGCAGCGGGCTCGTACTCAACTCCCGCCCAAGCAGCGGGCGTCAGAGGACGGTGGCGCCCGCCGCGGGGGACGTCGCCACCCGGGCATCACGGCAGGTGCCCGAGGTCAGCAGCGCGTCGGCCACCTTCCGCGCCGACTCCTCGCCGTCGGTCAGGAACGCGGTGGTCGGCCCGGAGCCCGAGACCAGTGCGGCCAGGGCTCCCGCGGCGGTGCCCGCCGCGAGGGTGTCGGCCAGCGAGGGACGCAGCGACAGCGCGGCGGCCTGGAGGTCGTTGCTCAGGGCGTCCGCGAGCGCGGCGGTGTCCCCGGTGCGCAGCGCGGCGAGCAACGCGGCCGACGCGGTGGGCTCGGGCACCTGCGTCCCGGCGGTGAGACGGTCGAACTCGCCGTACACGGCCGGCGTGGAGAGCCCGCCGTCGGCGACGGCGAAGACCCAGTGGAAGGTGCCGCCCACCTCGGCCGGGGTCAGCCGCTCGCCGCGGCCGACGCCCAGTGCCGCCCCGCCGGTCAGGCTGAACGGCACGTCGCTGCCCAGTTCCGCGCACAGGGCGAGGAGTTCCTCCCGGCCGGCGCCCGTGCCCCAGAGGGCGTCGCAGGCCAGCAGGGCGGCCGCGCCGTCGGCGCTGCCGCCCGCCATCCCGCCGGCGACGGGGATGTCCTTGGCGATGTGGAGGTGCACGTCGGGTGCGATGCCGTGCCGTTCGGCGAGGGCGATCGCGGCGCGGGCCGCGAGGTTCGTCGCGTCCAGCGGGACGAGCCCGGCGTCCGGTCCGGAGCAGGTCACGCGCAGGGCGTCGGCGGGCGTGGCGGTGACCTCGTCGTACATGCCGACGGCGAGGAAGACGTTGGCCAGGTCGTGGAAGCCGTCCGGGCGCGCGGCACCAACGGCGAGCTGCACGTTGACCTTGGCGGGGACGCGGACGGTGACACTGCGGGTCATGCGGAGGGCTCCGGCTTGTTCTCGGCGATGGCGGCGAACTCCTCGACGGTCAGCGACTCACCGCGGGCCTGCGGCGGGATCCCCGCCGCGACCAGGGCCGCCTCGGCGGCGGGAGCCGAGCCCGCCCAGCCGGCGAGGGCCGCGCGCAGCGTCTTGCGGCGCTGGGCGAAGGCGGCGTCCACGACGGCGAAGACCTGGGCCCTGCTCGCGGTGGTGCGGATCGGCTCCGTACGCCGCACCAGGGACACCAGCCCCGAGTCGACGTTCGGCGCCGGCCAGAACACCGTGCGGCCGATGGAGCCGGCGCGCTTCACCTCGGCGTACCAGTTGGCCTTGACCGACGGCACGCCGTAGACCTTGTTCCCGGGCCTGGCGGCCAGCCGGTCGGCCACCTCCGCCTGCACCATCACCAGCGTCCGCTCGATGGACGGGAAGCGCTCCAGCATGGTCAGCAGGACCGGCACGGCGACGTTGTACGGAAGGTTGGCGACCAGCGCGGTCGGCGCCGGGCCGGGCAGCTCGGTCACCAGCATCGCGTCCGAGTGGACCAGGGCGAAGCGGTCGGCACGCTCCGGCAGCCGGGCGGCGACCGTGGCCGGCAGGGCGCCCGCGAGGACGTCGTCGATCTCCACGGCGACGACGCGGTCGGCCGACTCCAGCAGGGCCAGGGTCAGCGAGCCGAGCCCGGGCCCGATCTCGACCACCACGTCGTCGGGCCGCACCTCGGCGGTCCGGACGATCCTGCGGACCGTGTTGGCGTCGATGACGAAGTTCTGGCCGCGCTGCTTCGTGGGGCGTACGCCCAGCGCTGCGGCCAGCTCGCGGATGTCTGCGGGGCCCAGGAGGGCGTCGGGCTCTGTGGTGCTCACCCGTCAAGCCTACGGCCGCCGCGGAGCCCGGGGCCCGCGGCCCGCCACCGGCCCCGGGCACCGTGCCTCCGGGTCCCGGGCCGGCGGCCCCCGGCCCCGGACCGGCACGGGGAGTGACGGACGTCCCGGGTCAGAAGCCGAACGCCCGCGCGGTGTTGTCGTAGATCGCGGCGGCCAGTGTGTCCTCGTCGGTGCCCCGCACCGCGGCCATCGCGCGGAGCGTCACCGGAATGAGGTAGGGGGCGTTGGGCCGTCCGCGGAACGGCGTGGGCGTGAGGAAGGGGGCGTCCGTCTCCACGAGGAGGAGTTCGGTGGGGACGACGGCCAGCGCGTCGCGCAGCGGCTGGGCGTTCTTGAAGGTGACGTTGCCCGCGAAGGACATGAAGTACCCGGCCGCCGCGCAGACCCGCGCCATTTCGGCGTCCCCGGAGTAGCAGTGGAAGACGGTCCGTTCGGGGGCACCCGCGTCGGCGAGCACGCGCAGGACGTCGGCGTGGGCGTCCCGGTCGTGGATGACCAGGGCCTTGCCGTGCCGCTTGGCGATCTCGATGTGGGCCCGGAAGGACTCCTCCTGGGCGGCCATGCCCTCGGGACCCGTACGGAAGTGGTCGAGGCCCGTCTCACCGACACCCCGTACGTGACCGAGCGCGGCCAGGGCGTCGATCTCGGCGAGCGCCTCGTGCAGCGCCGCGGTCCCGCCCGGCTCCCTCGCCCCGTGGCCCGGCCGGCCCTCCGGGTCCCCGTGCACGAGGCGCGGCGCCTCGTTGGGGTGCAGGGCGACGGACGCGTGCACGGACGGGTGCGCGGCCGCCGTCTCGGCGGCCCAGTGCGAACCCTTCACGTCGCAGCCCACCTGGACGACGGTGGTCACGTTGACCGCCGCGGCCCGGGCGAGGCCCTCCTCGACGCTTGCGTCCTGCATGTCGAGGTGGGTGTGCGAATCGGCGACCGGGACACGGAGGGGTTCGGGCAGCGGCGGGGCGTCGGTTCGGCTCATGCCCCGACTCTACGAGGGCCGGGCGCCGGCATCACCGCCGGTGGAAGGGGTGCAGCAGATCGGACAGGTGCCAGTGGCGCGGGGCCGGCGCCGCGGCGGGTGCGGCCGCCACCGGGTCGACGGGTGCCTGCCGCCGCACGCCGTCCTGCTGGTGGAGCAGCCGCTGCACGGTCGAGACACGTCCGGACCGCATGATCCGCACGACGTGTGCGCCGCAGTTCCGGCAGGTCGGGGCGGACAGTGGCGAGGGCACGCGTTCCCCGTCCGCCGTGTACACCACGAAAGCCCGGCCGGAGCCGTCGACGTGGTGCTCTATCTCGTAGGCCTGTTCCCATCCGTGCCCGCACCTCATGCATGCGAAGGCGTACGCCTCGTGCACCGTGGTCGCTGCGGTCTCACCCATGGCTGCTCCTCCGTCCGCGGGACAAGCACTCCGGACGGCGCCGACGGGCGCTCCGGAACATGCCTCCCACCCTCAAGTGGACGCCTTTCCCGCTGCCGGCGCACCGGGCCTGCCGAGTGTTGGAACGCTCTTGGCCGATCCGTGGCCCAGGGGCGCGCCACACGGCTCCCGCTTTACGTTTCAGGCCGGTCCTTTGCCCTCCTAAGGGCCGGTCCGAGCCGCGTTCTTTGCCGCGACCACCGCATCGAAGACCTCGCGCTTGGGAAGGCCCGCGTCGGCGGCGACGGCCGCGATGGCCTCCTTGCGCCGCTCCCCCGCCTCCTCGCGCACCAGCACCCTGCGTACCAGCTCGGCGGCGTCGAGTCCCTCGTCGCCGGAGGCGGTCGCGCCCTCGACCACGACGGTGATCTCACCGCGCACACCCTCGGCGGCCCAGGCGGCGAGATCGGCCAGCGGGCCGCGCTTCACCTCCTCGTACGTCTTGGTCAGCTCCCGGCACACCGCCGCCCTGCGGTCCGCGCCGAACACCTCGGCCATCGCGGCCAGAGTGTCGTCCAGGCGGTGGGGCGCCTCGAAGAAGACCATCGTGCGCCGCTCGTCCGCCACCTCCCGCAGCTTCCCGAGGCGCTCGCCCGCCTTGCGCGGCAGGAAGCCCTCGAAGCAGAAGCGGTCCACGGGCAGGGCCGACAGCGCGAGCGCGGTCAGCACGGCCGACGGGCCCGGTACGGCGGTGACCTTGATGTCCTTCTCCACGGCGGCGGCGACGAGACGGTAGCCGGGGTCGGAGACGGACGGCATCCCCGCGTCGGTGACGAGCAGGACGCGCGCGCCGCCCGTCAGCGCCTCCACCAGTTCCGGCGTCCGTGCCGACTCGTTGCCCTCGAAGTAGGAGACGACACGCCCCGTCGTGTGAATGCCCAGGGCCTGGGTGAGCCGGCGCAGCCGCCTGGTGTCCTCGGCGGCCACCACGTCGGCCGTCTCCAGTTCGGCGGCGAGGCGCGGCGGGGCGTCCGCCACATCGCCGATGGGGGTTCCTGCGAGTACGAGCGTTCCAGTCGTTCCAGTCACATCGGCCATCCTCCCAGCCCGGGCGGCGCCCCTCGCACAGATGCGTTCCCTACGATGGCGCGGTGACGAGTACAGCGCCCGAGGCCCGGCAGGGCGACGACGCCGGGGATCCCGACCGGGCCCGGCCGCCTTCCTGGCAGCAGCGGCTGCGCCGCTTCGGCCATTCCCCACGGCCGGAGACGGGGCTGCGCGAACGCCTGGACCCGCCCTACACCCGCCCCGGACGCCAGTTCTGGGACGTGCTCGCCGTGCCGCCGGACCTCGCGGACCGCCTGGTCCGCCGGGCCGCCTGGGGCGGGCCGCTGCTGGTGGCGCTGGTCGCCGGAGTGCTGCGGTTCTGGAACCTCGGCAGTCCCGAGGCGGTGATATTCGACGAGACGTACTACGCCAAGGACGCCTGGGCGCTGATCAACCAGGGGTACGAGGGGTCGTGGCCCAAGGACGTCGACAAGCTGATCCTCCGGGACCCCGGCGCCGTGGACGTCCCGGTGGACCCGGGCTACGTCGTCCACCCACCGGTCGGGAAGTGGGTCATCGGCCTGGGCGAGCAGCTGTTCGGGTTCACGCCGTTCGGCTGGCGCTTCATGGTGGCGCTGCTGGGCACCGTGTCCGTGCTGATGCTGTGCCGCATCGGCCGGCGCCTCTTCCGCTCCACGTTCCTCGGCTGCCTGGCGGGCACCCTGCTGGCCGTCGACGGCCTGCACTTCGTCATGAGCCGTACGGCGCTGCTCGACCTGGTGCTCATGTTCTTCGTCCTCGCGGCCTTCGGCTGCCTGCTCGTGGACCGGGACCGGGCCCGCCGCACACTGGCCGCCGCCCTGCCGGTCGACGAGGACGGCGTGCTGCGCCCGGACGCCCACGTCGCGGAGGGGCTCCGGCTGGGCCCGCGTCCCTGGCGGATCGCCGCCGGGCTGATGCTCGGCCTGGCCTTCGCCACGAAGTGGAACGGGCTCTACATCCTGGCCGCCTTCGGGGTGATGGCGGTGCTGTGGGACGCCGGCGCACGGCGCACGGCGGGTGCGGCGCAGCCGTACCGCGCCGTCGTGCTGCGGGACCTGCTGCCCGCCTTCGTCTCCACGGTGCCGGTGGCGATCGGCACGTACCTGGCCTCGTGGACCGGCTGGATCGTCACGGACAAGGGGTACTACCGCGACTGGGCGGCCACCGCGGGCAAGGGCGGCAGCTGGACCTGGCTGCCCGACTGGCTGCGCAGCCTGTGGCACTACGAGAACCAGGTGTACGAGTTCCACGTGGGCCTGACCTCCGGGCACACCTACCAGTCGAACCCGTGGAGCTGGATCGTCCTGGGCCGCCCGGTCTCCTACTTCTACGAGGAGAAGGCGGGCTGCACCGCCTCGGAGACCGGCAAGTGCGCCCGCGAGGTCCTGGCCATCGGTACACCGTTGCTGTGGTGGGCGGGATGCGCGGCGCTGCTGTACGTGCTGTGGCGCTGGTTCTTCCGCCGTGACTGGCGGGCCGGCGCGATCGCCTGCGGTGTCGCGGCGGGCTGGGTGCCCTGGTTCTTCTACCAGGAGCGGACGATCTTCCTCTTCTACGCGGTCGTGTTCGTGCCCTTCCTGTGCCTGGCGGTCACCATGATGATCGGCGCCCTGCTGGGCCCGGCGGCCGGCACGGGCACCCGGCACGAGGTCGGCCCGGCCACCGCCGACCCCACGGGGGAACGCAGACGCACGCTGGGTGCGATCGCCGCGGGTGTGCTGGTGCTGCTGATCGTCTGGAACTTCGTCTACTTCTGGCCGATCTACACGGGCACGTCGATCCCGGAGGACGCCTGGCGCGACCGGATGTGGCTGGACAGCTGGGTGTAGCTGGGCTGACACCCCATGAGGGTCCGGCTCGGCGCCGGGCCCTCGTGGTCGTCCGCGGTCACCGAAGGGCCGGCGCGCGCCGGTCGTCGGCGCCGCGGCAGCCGACGAGGCCGGCCCGCCGGCTTCGCCAAGGACACGTAAAAGACGGGGGAGCGAGGTCGGGCACTAGAGCGGCCGGTCACCCGAAAATGTAGCG
>NZ_JBEXWB010000193.1:0-11936 GCF_040629645.1 Streptomyces sp. NPDC005899
GGTGGTGCCCGGCGTCGGCAGGCCGGGCACCACCGCACGCACCCGCCCTCTCAGCAGGTGCCGAGGTCCTGCCAGACACCCCACTCGCCGGTGGTGCCGGGCTCCTCGCCCGTCGTCCACCACTTGGCCTTCCAGGTGTGGCCCTTGTGCGAGACCTGCCCGCCGCCGGTGTACACCGTGCCGGCGGCCCACGGGGCGGCCGTGCACTGGCTGCCCGTCCCGCCGGTGACGGTCAGGGTGTAGGTCGCCGTGTGACTGGCGGAGGTGCCCTTGCCGGTGACGCCGATGCGGTACGTGCCCGAGGCCGCGGCCCGGGTCGTGGTCAGGGTGAGCGTCGAGGAGCCGCCGGCCGTCACCGAGGTGGGGCTGAGTGAGGCGGTGACACCGGCGGGTACGCCGCTGACCGTCAGGTCGACCCGCTGGGCGCCGCCTCCCGTCACCGCGGTGTTCACCGTGGTGGTGGCCGAGCCTCCCGCCGCCACCGATCCCGCGGCGGGCGCCGCCGTCACGGAGAAGTCGTCGGCCGGTGCGGTGGTGCCGCGGGTGAAGGGGGAGAAGATGTGGGTGAAGTCCCAGGTGTTCTGCTGGATCCCGGAGCAGTGGTCGGCGGCCGGGCCGCCGGGGCAGCCGCCGTTGTCCCGTTGGAGGGCCCAGAACGAGAGAGTGTTGATGCCCTTGGCCACCGCCCAGTCGTACACCCGGGCGGCGTTGGCCAGGGTGAACGTCTCGGCCGGGCCGAAGTCGTCGACGCCCGGCATCTCGGTGACGCCGATCATGCCCCACAGCTGGGCCGAGGTCTTGGCCGGGTAGAGCCGCGCGAGCTGGTCGTACAGGCCCTGGGCCGCCGTCTCGGTGTCGGCGGCCATGTCGTGGGCGGCGTTGTCGTAGTAGTCGAAGGTCATGAGGTTGACGACGTCGACGCGTGCGCCGTTGGTCACCGCGTTGCGCAGCACGGCGAGCCCGCTGGCGGCCGGCCCCCTGGTGGTCGTCGGCAGTGTGTAGGAGATCTCCAGCGGGCGGCCCTCGGCCGCGGCCCACTTCTGCACCAGCGCGATGGCCTTGTTCCGGCGGTCGATGCCGGCGGTGTTGTCGAGGGCGTCGACCTCGATGTCCATGTCGAGCCGCGAGACGTCGTAGGTCGTGACGACCTTCTGGTAGGCCGCGGCGATCTGGGCGACGTCGGTGCAGCTGTCGGCGATCTCCGTGCCCGTGGTGTCCGCGGTGTAGCCGCCGAACGACGGGATGACGTCTCCGCCGCGCGCCTGGATGGTCTTGATGTCGGCGCCGAAGCTGGAGCCGGCGATCGGCAGGTCCGTGTCGCCGTTCCAGTACGGCGTGCAGGACCCCGCGGTGGCGGTCTGCAGGAACGCCATGGTCAGGTGCTTCGCCCCCGACTCGGCCGCCTTCGCCGCGGGGCTCTCACCCGTCCAGGACTCGAAGTACGGAGCGAAGACGTGCGCCGGCAGCGGGGTCGCCGCCTGGGCGGTGCCTGCGCCGGTCACGGCCATGGCGGCCGCCGCCAGCGTGGTGGCGGCGCCGGTCGCGAGCGCGCGGAGGGTTCGTAAGCGTCTCATGTCTGTCCCAGCTGTCGGGGGGGGTGGCCGCGCACCGCGGTCAGGTGCACCGGTGTCGGGGTTACGGGATATCGGTCCCGCCGACAGCGTGTCAATGGTCTGGACCAAGATAGGACTAGACCACTTGGGGGGATGATCGGACACACCCGCTGGCCGACGCGCCGCCGGGCGGGGAACCACGCACCGGGAAGTATCGGTCCCGTCCGCCGAGCGGCTACCTGAGCGGCTCGCTCAGCTCGATCGCGCGCAGGGCCGCCGCGAGCGCCGGACCGTCGCCCGTGTCCAGGGCCGTGTCGGTGAGCTTGATGACGTGTTCGTCGCCGTGTGCCAGGGCGCGTTCCACGACCTCCTCGGCCGTGAAGGTGCCGGGTGGCGTGTAGCCCACCGGGCCGTCGGGCGCGTACATGGCGGTCACCGCCGCGGACGCCGTCCAGGCCACGCGCAGGCTCGGCACCCACAGGGCGCGCGGCAGTGCGGGCAGGGTCCGCAGCACGGCGTTGGGGGCGGTGGCCGCGTGGACGAGCATCGTGGGCTCGCCGTGGCCGTGGGTGGCGTACCGGTGGGTGGCCGCCCGCACCAGCTCCGCGAGGTGGCGTCTCGCAGCGTCGGGGTCCGTGACGTCGGCCGCCCACACCGGCAGGCCGCGGACCCGGCCGAGCCGGGCGGGGAAGCCGCCGTCGCGTACGCCGATGGGCGGCACCGCGTCGAGGGCGGCGGTGGCGCTGCCGGCGCCGGGCAGCGGGGTGAGGCCCGAGACGGTGTGGTGGCGGGCGGCCCAGTAGCCCAGGCCGTGGGCGAGTTCGGCCAGGCGCGGCCCGGTGCTCTCGCCGGACAGCAGCGTGCGCACGGCGTGGCCCACCCGGATCACCGGGTGGGACGCGCCCCCGTACACGCCGGGCAGGAGGAGGGGCCACCACTGGGCGAGTACGTCGCGCCAGGGGCGCTCGGCGATCTCGTGGGAGAAGTGGCCGATCCAGTCGGCGGCCCGGCGCGGATCGCCGAGCGCGGCACGCCAGTTGGCCGGCGTGACCGGCTCGACCCCGGTCGGGAGGTCCTCCAGCCTGGGTGCGTACACGTCGAGCCAGCGGTGCACCGCCCGCGCCTGTCCCCGGGCCGCGAGCGACTCGACGGCCATCGGCGCGTGGTTGGTCAGCCACCCGAGCCGCTCGGGTCCCGACCGGTGCAGCCGTTGCAGCGCCTCGTCCAGTGCCCCCGTGTCGTGCGATGTCCCTGTGTCGTCCATGACCTGGACGCTATGCGGGGCGGGGCGGCGGCGTAACGGGCCGCGGGCGTAGGCCGGGACCTACGCCGTACGGCGGAGGGGTGCCCGCCCGGAACCGCTCCCGGCGCACTCCGGCCGTGGTGGCACCGAGGCGGCCCGGGCCGGATCCGCCCGGGTGTCAGCCCCGGGCCGGATCCGCCCGGGTGTCAGAAGAAGACCCCGCACCGCAGCAGGACGTTCGCGTACGGCCTGGCCTCGCCCGTCCGCACCACCAGACGGGCGCCGGACGTGAGTGACTTGAGGTGCTCGTGCGGCACGAGGGTGAGGGCGGGCAGGCGGGCGGACAGGAGGCGTGCCGTGCCCGGGTTGGCCTCGCGCACCTCCTCGGCCGCCGTCGCCGCCTCCACCACGAGCTCGTCCAGCAGTCCGTCCAGGATCTCCGCGAAGGAGGGCACACCGGCCCGGAAGGCCAGGTCGACGACCCGGGGCCCCTCGGGGATGGGCATGCCCACGTCGCAGACCAGCACGCCGTCGCCGTGGCCCAGTCCGGCGAGGGCGCCCGCCAGGTGACGGTTGAGGATGCCTGACCTCTTCACCGTGCGGAGACCTCCTCCGCGGTCGGGAAGGACGCCTGCGCGCCCTTCTTCGTGACGGCCGCCGCACCGACGCGGACGGCGAAGGCGGCGGCGTCGGGGAGCTCCTCCCCCAGGCCGAGCCGCCAGGCCAGGGCGGCGGTGAACGCGTCGCCCGCACCCGTCGTGTCCACCGCCTCGACCGCGGGGCTGGGTACGTGCACGGAGCCGCCGCCCCGGGTGTCGGCGACCAGCGCACCGGCCGCGCCCAGGGTGACCACCACCGAGCGGGGACCGAGCTCCGTGAGCTCCCGGGCCCAGAGTTCAGGGGTGGCACCGGCGCCGTCCCCCAGGATGAAACGTGCCTCGTGCTCGTTGACCACCAGCGGGTCGCAGGCCGCCAGCACCTCGGCGGGGAGCGGGGCGGGCGGGGACGGGTTGAGCACGAGCCGGGCGCCGGGCGCGAGACCGCGCGCCGTCTCGGCGACCGTGTCCAGAGGGATCTCCAGCTGGACGGAGACGACGCGGGCGGCGGACAGCAGCGGCGCCGCCGCCCGGACGTCGGCGGGGGTGAGCCGGGCGTTGGCCCCCGGGGAGACGACGATGCTGTTGTCCCCCGAGGGGTCGACCGTGATCAGGGCGACCCCGGTGGGCGCCCCTCCGACGAGGACTCCGCCGGTGTCGACGCCCGCCGCCCGCTGCGACTCGAGCAGGAGCCGGCCGTGCGCGTCGTCACCGACGCGGGCCAGCAGGGCGGTACGGGCTCCGAGGCGGGCGGCGGCGACCGCCTGGTTGGCACCCTTGCCGCCGGGGTGGACGGCCAGGTCGGAGCCGAGCACCGTCTCCCCCGCGGCGGGGCGCCGCTCGACGCCGACGACCAGGTCGGCGTTGGCCGAGCCGACGACCAGGAGGTCGTACCGGGAGACGGTGGTGTCCTCGTTCTCGTACATCTGTGCTGCTGCCTTCCGTGGGCGGGGCGGTCAGGAGAAGTCGGCGACGTTCTGCCGGGTGACTACCTTGACCGGTACCTTCACCGTGCTGTCGACCTTCTCGCCGTCGGCCGCCCGCACCGCGTTCCGCACGGCGATCCGGCCGAGCTCCTTCGGCTGCTGGGCCACGGAGGCGTACAGCGTGCCGGCCTCCACCGCCTTCAGCCCGTCGGGGGTGCCGTCGAAGCCGACGACGGAGACGGACTTCCCGGCCTCCGCGCCGAGGGCCTTGACCGCGCCGAGCGCCATCTCGTCGTTCTCGGCGAACACTCCGGTGATGCCGGGGTGGCCCTGGAGCAGGTTGGTCATGACGTCCAGGCCCTTGGTGCGGTCGAAGTCGGCCGGCTGGGTGGCCACGACCCTGATGCCCGGGTACGCCTTGATGCCCGCGGCGAAGCCCGCGCCGCGCTCGCGGCTGGCGGAGGTGCCCGCGGTGCCCTGGAGGACGACGATGTCACCCTTGCCGCCGAGCTTGCCGGCGAGCGCCTTCGCGGCGAGCTTGCCGCCGGCCACGTTGTCGGAGGCGACCAGCGTGGCCGTGTCGGCCTTGTTGACGCCGCGGTCGGCGGCCACCACCGGGATGCCGGCCTTGTTGGCGCTGCGGACGCCGGGCCCGACCGCGTCGGAGTCGACCGGGTTGACGATGACGGAGTCCACCTGGGAACTGGTGAAGTTCTGCAGCTGGTTGGCCTGCTGGGAGGCGTCGTTCTGGGCGTCGGTGACGGTCAGGTCGATCCCGGCCTTCTCGGCCTCCGCCTGCGCCCCCTGCTTCATCTGCACGAAGAAGGGGTTGTTGAGGGTGGAGAGCGACATGCCCACCTTGGTCGTGGTGCCGGAGGAGCCGGAGCCGAAGAAGGAGACGCCGGCGATGACGGCGGCTACGACGACGACCGCGAGGCCCCCCTTCACCGCTGTCCTGCGGCCGGATCCCGGCGTGCCCGGACCGGCCGCGCCGGACGGCGCGGCGGCGCCGGAACCGGCCTTGCGGCGCAGCGTGTCGAGCAGCACCGCGAGGGCGATGACGACGCCGATGACGACCTGCTGCCAGAAGGCGGAGACCGAGAGGAGGTTGAGGCCGTTGCGCAGGACGGCGAGGATCAGGGCGCCGATCAGCGTGCCGGACGCCTTGCCGACGCCACCCGCCAGGCTGGCACCGCCGATGACGACCGCGGCGATCGCGTCCAGTTCGTACCCCTGCGCGGCCTGCGGCTGGGCGGAGACGAGCCGGGAGGCGAGGACGATGCCTGCGACGGCGGCGAAGAGGCCGGACAGGGCGTAGATGGCGAGCTTCTGCTTCTTGACCCGCAGCCCGGAGAGCCGGGCGGCCTCCTCGTTGCCGCCGATCGCGTACATCGAGCGGCCGATGTAGGTGCGGGCGAGGACGACCGCCGTGATCAGGCCCATGGCGATCATCACGAGGACCGGGACGGGAAGCCAGCCGCCGAGCGTGTCACCGAGTACGGAGACGGAGTCGGGGAAGGCGATGGGGCTTCCCTGGGAGATCACCAGGGAGAGGCCGCGGGCGACCGAGAGCATCGCCAGGGTGGCGATGAACGACGGCAGTTTCCCGTAGGCGACGAGTGCTCCGTTGACGAAGCCGCAGGCGATTCCGGTGGCGACGGCGAGGATGACGGCCAGCCAGACGGGGACGCCCGCCGAGGTGGCCGACCAGGCGAGGACCGTCGCGGAGAGCGCGGCCACGGAACCGACGGAGAGGTCGATGCCCGCGGAGACGATGACGAAGGTGACGCCGAACGCGAGGATCGCGGTGACGGCCGCCTGCACCCCGACGTTCAGCAGGTTCTGCGTGGTGAGGAAGTCGCCGGAGAGCAGCGACATCGCCACCAGGAGGACGACCAGCGCGGTGAGGGCGCCGTTGTCGAGCAGGAGGCGGCGGAGGGTGTGTCCGGCGCCGCCCGCGCCCGCCTTGCTCGGATGCGTGTCAGTGGCCACGGGGGCTCTCCTCTGCGTTCTCGGTGGGTGTGGTGAGGGGTGGCGCGCTGACGGCGAGGGCCATCACGGCGTCCTGGGTGGCTTCGTGGGCGGGGAGTTCGCCGGCGATCCGGCCCTGTGCCATGACGAGGACCCGGTCGCTCATGCCGAGGACCTCGGGCAGGTCGCTGGAGATCATCAGGACTGCGTGGCCGGAGGCCGTCAGCTCGTTGACGAGCTGGTAGATCTCGACCTTGGCACCGACGTCGATGCCCCGGGTCGGCTCGTCGAGGATCAGCACGCGGGTGTCCGCGAGCAGCCACTTGCCGATGACGACCTTCTGCTGGTTGCCGCCGGAAAGGGTGCGGACGTGCTGGCCGAGGCCCGCCATCCGCACACCGAGCTGTTCGGCGATCGCCGCGGCCGCCGCGCGCTGCCCCTTGAGGTCGACGAGGCCCGAGCGGCTGGCCGCCCGCAGGGTGACCAGCCCGAGGTTCTCCTGCACGGAGGCGTCGAGCACCAGTCCCTGGCCCTTGCGGTCCTCGGGCACCAGGCCGATTCCGGCGCCCATGGCGGCGCTCACGTCGTGCTTGGCGAGCCGCTCCCCGAGTACGTCGACGGTGCCGGTGTCGTACGGGTCGGCCCCGAAGACCGCCCGGGCGACCTCGGTGCGGCCGGCGCCGACGAGTCCGGCGAGGCCGACGACCTCGCCGGCCCGCACGTCGAAGCTGATGTCGTGGAAGACACCGCCGCGGGTGAGGCCGCGCACGGAGAGCAGGGGCCGGCCGGCTTCGGGCCGCTCACGGGGGTACTGCTGGTCGATGCTGCGTCCCACCATCAGCTGGACGAGCTCCGGCTCGGGGGTCGAGGCGGGCACCTGGTCGACGCTCCGGCCGTCGCGCAGCACCGTGACGCGGTCGCCGAGGGCGGCGATCTCGTCGAGGTGGTGGGTGATGAAGACGATGCCGACGCCGTCGGCCCGGAGCTGCCGCACGATGCGGAACAGCTTCTCGACCTCCTCGGAGGTGAGGACCGCGGTCGGTTCGTCCATGATCAGCACGCGTGCGTCGAGGCTGAGCGCCTTGGCGATCTCGACCATCTGCAGGCGTGCGATGCCCAGGTCCCGGATCCGGGCGCGGGGTGAGACGTGCAGTCCGACCCGGCGCAGCAGCACCTCGGCGTCGGCCTCCATGGTCCGCCGGTCGATCAGGCCGTAGCGGCGGGGCTGGCGGCCGAGGAAGATGTTCTCGGCGACCGTGAGATCGGGGACCAGGTTGAACTCCTGGTAGATCGTGGCGATACCGAGCTTCTCGGCGTCCTGGGCGCCGTTGATGCGGACCTCCTGCCCCAGGGCGAAGATCCGGCCGCTGTCGGGGCGGTAGGCGCCCGAGAGCATCTTGATGAGGGTGCTCTTGCCCGCTCCGTTCTCGCCGAGCAGGACGTGCACCTCCCCGCTGCGCAGGTCGAAGTCGACCCTGTCCAGGGCGACGACTCCGGGGAAGGTCTTGCGTACGCCTTCGATGCGCAGCAACTCCACTGACTCGCTCACGCGTTGCTCCTCGGATCGGGTGCGGGCAGGGCCGGCTCGCCGCAGGAGCCGCGCACGACGAGACGGGCGGGCAGGGTGACGGACTGCGGGGGCCGGCCCTCGACGATGTCGACGAGGGCGCGCACGGCGGCGCGGCCCAGATCGCCGGTGGGCTGGGCGATCGCGGTGATCGGCGGATCGGTGTGGACGAACCACGGGATGTCGTCGAAGGCCGCGATCCCGATGTCCTCCGGGACCCGCAGGCCGTGCGCGCGGATGGCGTCGAGGGCGCCGAGGGCCATCAGGTTGTCGGCGGCGAACACGATCTGGGGCGGCTCGGCCAGGGCGAGGAACCGCTCGGTGGCGCGACGGCCGCTGGCCGCCTGGAAGTCCCCCTGGCCGATGTAGGCGTCGGGCAGGGCGAGACCGTGCGCGCGCATCGCCTCGCGGAAGGCCTCGACGCGTTCGTCGCCGGTGGTCGTGGCCGCGGGGCCCGCGATGATGGCGAGCCTGCGGTGGCCGAGGGCGTGCAGGTGGGCGACCAGGTCCTGGACCGCCCGGTGGCCGTCGGCGCGTACGACCGGGACGTCCACCCCGGGCATCCAGCGGTCGACGAACACCATCGGGGTGCCGGTGCGCGCGACGTCCAGCAGCAGCGGGGAGTCCCCGTCGGCGGGAGAGACCAGGAGGCCGTCGATCCTGCGGTCCAGCAGCGTGCGGACGTGGTGGTCCTGCTGCTCGGGCCGCTCGTCGGCATTGCCGATGATCACGCTGTAGCCGAGGGCGCGGGCCTCCTCCTCCACGGAGCGGGCGAGCGCGGTGAAGTACGGGTTGAGCACGTCGCTGATGACCAGGCCGAGCGTGCGTGTCTCGTCGGTGCGCAGTGAGCGGGCGACGGCGTTGGGCCGGTAGCCGAGGGCCTCGACGGCAGCGAGGACGCGCCGGCGCGCGTCGGGACTGACCGAGGGATGGCTGTTCAGTACGCGGGAGACCGTGGCGACGGAGACTCCCGCCTGTGCCGCGACATCCTTGATGCTCGCCATGTCCGGACCACCTGCTTGTGGTTTCCGTGCGCCTCGAAACCAGCGGTCCGGGCCGTGGAATCGATTACACGAGAGATTGGAATCGATTACACGGCCGAAAACAACCCCTGTACCCGCCCTCGAGACCTGATCGTGATGGTGGCGGGTCCGCGTCGCCCGCGGCGCGGTGCGGCGGCCTCCCGCCCCCGGCGTCCCTTGGCACGCCGGGGGCCGCCCCGTCTCGGGCACGGCTCCGGACTCGGACCACCGGCAGGGCCACGGGCCGGAGCGCCGCGCGGGGAAGTGGTCCGCCGCCTTCCGCACGGCCGGAGTGCGCCGGGAAGCCCGTGCGGCGAAACCCGGCCATGGACCTGTCCGGAATTGACCGGCGATTATTGGAGTCGATGAACGGCGGCCCGGAGGGCCCGTCACCCGGCGCCGTGGACACCCTTCGACAATGGCCCGCCGATTTCCCGGAGGGCCGTTCCGCTCATACCCGCGAGTATTCCGGAATGCCGGCCCCCAGCCTGTGGAGCCTCCCCGGGGGCCCCGGACCCGACGGACGGAAAACGGCTCCGCGGTGTGCGGCATATCCCGGCAGCACCTGGTCACACGGGTACGTCCGGACATGCGGCGCCCGGGATTCCTCACACGTCCGCGACGACGAAGGTGAGGAGAAGAGCGCAGTGCGCGCCCATGTCCTTTAGGTACGTATGGTTTCACCCATTCCACCACTGACTTCCGGACTCTTCACACGGAGTTGACCCGGCGGCCGTTTCCCGCCTGTTAGCGTCGCAGGAAACGCGGGTGCGGTATCGGGAGGAGGCGCAGGGTGCGAGATGCGGCGTCCCGGTTCGTTGTCACCCTCCTGACCGCAATACTGCTCGCGCTGCAATTCTCCGGCCCCACGAGCCACACGAACCCCACCGCGCAGGCCGGCGGCTCCCTCGCACCGTCCCCGGCGCCCGGCTCCCCGGTGACGCAGACGGTCTCCCGGGCTTCCACAGGCACGGACGGGGACGCGGCGACGCGTACGGGCGCGCGCATGGACGCGCGGACGGACCCGGGTGCGACAGCGGCCGGGCGGACGCTGATCCCGTGCGACGAGCCCGTCGAGGACGGGGACTCCCACGGCGCCCTGCGCTCCAGGGACCGGCACCGCACCGCCGTCGGCACGGCCTCGGAGAGCTCCTCGCGTTCCCTCGTGGCGGGTGACACCGGGCCGCGCCCCGACGCCGTGGCGCTCCTCCTCACGGGCGTCCCCCAGCACACGCCGAGATCCGCGGCCTCCCCCTCGCCCGCCGTCCTCCAGGTGTTCCGCTGCTGAGCTGAGCCGCCCCGCCCGCACAGGCAGGCAGCCCACGCGTCCCCACCCTCCGGGTGCGGCGCCGTCGGGCCGTGCCGCCGTGCCCGCGCGTGCCCCGCTCCCGTACACACACCGACGCGCACCCCCACCGCGCGCCAGGAGGACAACCGGTATGCAACTCCCCCTCGTCCACCCCCGACCGCTCCGCGGGCAGTGGCCCCCGCGACGTCCCGGGGCACGCCTCCGGCCGGGCCACGACGTGCCCTCCGACACCTCCCCGGCCCTGTGAGGGCCGCGATGGACCTCCGCACGTCCTTCCCCCACCTGCGGCACGACCTCGCCGCCTCGATCGTCGTCTTCCTCGTCGCCCTGCCCCTGTGCGTGGGCGTCGCCGTGGCCTCCGGGGTGCCGGCGGAACTCGGCCTCATCACCGGCATCGTCGGCGGAATCGTCACGGGCCTCATGCGCGGCAGCAGCCTCCAGGTGTCGGGACCGGCCGCCGGTCTGACCGTCCTGGTCTTCGAGGCGGTCCAGGCCTTCGGGCTCGCCGCGCTCGGAGTGATCGTCCTGGCCTCGGGGCTGCTCCAACTCGCCATGGGCGCCCTGAGGCTGGGGCGCTGGTTCCGCGCCATCTCCGTCTCGGTCGTCGAGGGCATGCTCGCCGGTATCGGGCTCGTCATCATCGCCGGGCAGCTCTACGCGGCGGCGGGCCTCGAAGCCCCGGCCTCCGGCCTGGGCAAGGTGGCCGGCCTCCCCGGGATCCTGGCCGAGGCCGCGGGCAGCACCGCGGTCCTCACGTCGCTCGCGCTCGGCGCGGGCACCGTCGCCGTGCTGCTGCTGTGGCCGCGGATGCCCGGGCGGGTGCGGGCCGTGCCCGGGGCCCTGGCCGCCGTCGTGCTGGCCACCCTCGCCTCGACGGCCTTCGGCCTGCCCGTCGCCACGGTCCAGGTACGAGGACTGCTCGACGCGGTCCAGTTGCCCGGAGCCGACGCCCTCGGGCAGCTCACGAGCCTCGGTGTCCTCGGGACGGTCCTGGCCTTCACCCTGATCGCCTCCGCCGAGAGCCTGTTCAGCGCCGCCGCGGTGGACCGGCTCCACGACGGGCCACGCACCCGGTACGACAAGGAGCTGATGGCCCAGGGAACCGGCAACGCCGTGTGCGGACTGCTGGGGGCACTGCCGATGACCGCGGTCATCGTCCGCAGTTCCGCCAACGTCCACGCGGGAGCGAGGACCAAGGCGTCCCGGGTCATGCACGGCGTGTGGCTGCTGCTGTTCGCGGCCCTGCTGCCCACGGCCCTCGGCATCGTCCCGCTGCCCGCCCTGGCCGGCATCCTCGTCCACGCGGGCTGGAAGCTGATCCCGCTGCGCACCGTCGTGGCGCTGTGGCGCGGGCACCGGGGCGAGGTGCTGGTCCTGGTGGTCACGGCGGTGGCCATCGTCACGGTGAACATGTTCGAGGGCGTCCTGATCGGCCTGGCCCTGTCCGTGGCCAAGACGGCCTGGGACGCGTCGCACATCACGCTGGACGTCGACGACGAGGAGCCCGGCCCCGTGCGGGCGCGCCTGTCGGGCAACGCCACCTTCCTCCGGCTGCCGAAGATACTGGACAGCCTGGAGGCCCTGCCGCAGGACCGGCCGATCGAACTCGACCTAGGCGGCCTCACCCACCTCGACCACGCCTGCCGGGCGGCTCTGGAGAACTGGGCGGCGCGGCACAGCGCACCCGGTACGGAGCCCGTGCAGCTGACCGGGCCGGCCGTGTCGAAGGTCCCCTCCGGCTGACGCCGC
>NZ_JBEXWB010000194.1:0-11898 GCF_040629645.1 Streptomyces sp. NPDC005899
GGCCCCTCGCCGGGGCCCGGGGCGTCCCGCCGTTCCCCGGCGCTGACGCGGCCGACGACGACGGGAGCGCCACGGTGGTCCGAGGCCGGCCCGGGCGCGGCCGGGCGACGCGAGCCGAGGAGCCGCGCCATGGTGCGCCGAGCCGAGGGTCCGCAGCGCAGGGGCTGTCCGCAGGGGCCGTCCCGGGCGCTGCGGAGCGGGTCCCACCCGGCTTTGTTCAGTGGCGGTACAAATGAGATAGGCTGGCGGCGGCGACCCCCGTGACGCTGCCGGCGCCTGCGACGGACCGGTCGCCGGTGCGGGCGCCGAAGCGTCGGAGGAGGCCCGGGATCATGGGAGACTCGCCCCCATGAACGGCAAGCCGACCACCACGCGGACGAAGTTGGAGAGGGGCCGCAGCGCGCTCGGACCCGCCCTGGAGTTGGTGCACACCGGCCGGGCGCCCACCCGTGCCGTCCTGACCTCCGAGCTCGGAGTCACCCGCGCCACCGCGGGCGCGGTGGCCGCGGAACTCGAGGCGCTCGGACTCATCAGGGTCGACTCCAGCCCCGGTTCCGCCGCAGGTTCGCAGGGTCGCCCCTCGCACCGGCTGTCCGTCAAGGACAGCGGCCCCGTCGTGCTCGCCGCCCAGGTCCACTCCGACGGTTTCCGCGCCGCGCTCGTGGGGCTGGGCGGCAGGATCGTGGCCACCGCGCCGGGCTGCGTGACCGTCATGGCCGACCCAGCCCAGGTGCTCGGCGAGGTCGTCGACGCGGGTGCCCGGCTCCTCGGTGACAGCGGCCTCCGCTGCGTGGGCGCCGGGCTCGCGGTGCCGTCCGCGGTCGCCGAACCGGAGGGCACGGCCCTCAACCCGATGCACCTCGCCTGGCCCGCGGGTGCGCCCGTCCGGGACATCTTCGCCGCCCGCGTACGCGCGGCGGGGATCTCCGGTCCGGCGTTCACCGGTAACGACGTCAACCTCGCCGCCCTCGCCGAGCACCGTCACGGTGCCGGCCGGGGCGCTCAGCACCTGCTCTGCGTGGCCACCGGGCACCGGGGCGTGGGCGGTGCGCTCGTCCTGGACGGCCGCCTGCACACCGGCAGTTCGGGTCTCGCCCTGGAGGTGGGGCACCTCACGGTGAACCCCGAGGGGCGCCCCTGTCACTGCGGCGGGCGTGGCTGCCTGGACGTCGAGACCGACCCGCTGGCCTTCCTCGTCTCGGCACGCCGGGACCCGGGCCCGGAGGAGTCGCTGCTCAAACAGGCGGGCGACCTGCTGCGCACCGAGTACGACGACCCGCAGGTCCGGGCCGCCGCGCAGGAACTCATCGACCGGCTGGGCCTCGGCCTGGCCGGCCTGGTCAACATCCTCAACCCGGACCGCATCATCCTCGGCGGCCTGCACCGCGATCTCCTGGAGGCCGACTCCGAACGGCTGCGGGCGGTCGTCGCGGACCGCAGCCTGTGGGGCCGCAGCGGAAGCGTGCCGATCCTCTCCTGCACCCTGGCCCACAACAGCCTGGTCGGCGCGGCCGAACTGGCCTGGCAGCCGGTGCTCGACGACCCGCTGGCCGCGCTGGCCTGATCGGTCCGGGCGAGCGCGGAGACGGGACCGGCAAGGACGGAACCGGCAGAGACGTAACCGGTCCGCGGAGCTGCCCCGCGGACCGTACCCGGTGCCGGGGCCGGCACGGCACGACGCTCGCGGCGGGACGCCGCCACGACGGCACCGTGCCGTGCCCAGCGCGTCCCCGCCAGGCCGGTCCCTCCTCGCCGGCGGACGGCCCATGGCACGGGCCCGCGTCCGCCGTGGACGCAGCGGTCCGGCGGACGCGTACTCCCACGGGGGCAGGCACATCGCCTCCGGCCGTACGACGCCCCCGAACGCCCGCCCGGAGAGGCTGGGAAGCGTCAGGACACATGGAGCACCGACCGAGGAGCTGACCGAGATGAACATCATGGCGTACCCCGGCGGACCCGGACCCTGGGTCCTTCTCCTCCCGATCATCTGGGCGGCTGTCGTCATCGTCGTCGGCACAGTGCTGCGCCGTACCGTGTGGCGCGGCCGCCGCGCCCCGTGGCAGCAGCCCGGTGTCCGTACCGGCGGCGCCGGCGGGCGCTCGCCGATCGAGCTCCTGGGGAGGCGCTTCGCCGCGGGGGAGATCGACGAGGACGAGTACTGGCGCCGGCTCTCCGTCCTGGACGAGCCCTACGGGCGCTTCGGCGGGGCAGGGCCCGCATGAACGCGCCCGGAGCGTGACTCCGGGCACGGGGGAGCGCGTCGACCACTCGCGATCGACGCGCTCCGTGATGCTCCGTGCGGCGGTGTTGCTCCGTGCGGCAGGTGAGGCTCCGTGCGGGACCGGCCGGTGGCGGCCCTCCGGCCCCGGTGGCCCGGCGGTCAGCCCACGGCCGTCGACCGGGACCGTGCGCGGGCCGCCACCGGCTCGGTCAGGATCCCCGGGCCCGAACCGAACGGCCCGTCGGTCGTGGACCCGTACACGGGCAGGGGCGGCAGGGCGGTGGCGAAGGACGGGGCCGGGAGGGAGAACCAGACCACCTTCCCCGCGTCGCCGCCCGGCCGTACGCCCCAGCTCTCGCTGACGGCGGCGATGAGTGCCAGCCCGCGCCCGGAGGTGGCGGAGGCGTCCGCGTCGTTCACGGTCGGCAGCCGGGGGTCGTGGTCGTGGACGGACACCGTCAGGCGGTCGAGCAGCAGCTCGATCTCGACGGTGCATGACTTGTCCGGCTGCGCATGCCGGTGGACGTTGGTCAGCAGTTCGGTGACGCCGAGCGCCGCATGGTCGATCAGTGGATCGAGATGCCAGTAGCGCAGTTGCGCCGAGATGATTCTGCGGACCTGACCGATCCGCGACGGCAGGGCCTGGAGCTCCACCGCGCAGTGCCTGCTTGGCTCGCTGATCACGGCTGCGACTCCCCGAATGAGGTCCGGAAGAAGACGAAGGTACGGATCCAGCAGATGGCTGACTGCTGTTTCGTGTCTGGTCGTGCGTGGTCCGCCCTGTGCGGCCGGCGGAGCGGCTCTCGCCGTCACCGCCGGCCCACCTTCAGTGGCGTGTGACCAGCGTGACGCAGGGGGTTGGGCTTCGCAACTCGCGGTATCGGTACGGCACCCCTGCGTCATGCCCGTCGGCCGGACCCGCCCCGCAGCACCTCGAGGAACCTGCGGACCGGGGCGGCCCCGCCCGGCCTGCGGTTGCGCTGGCCCATGGTCAGCCGGTAGTGCACGCCGTTGATCCGCGCGATCGTCGAGTCGGCCGCGAGGAACCACCACTTGGCGGCCCGCACCGCGCTGACGGGCGCGCTCACGATCTCCCGGCCGTCGCTGGTCAGCAGCATCAGGCGGCCGTCCTCGACGATGACCTGGCCGGCCCGGGTGAGGGAGCGGGCCCATCGTTCGATCCTGACGTCGCTCGCGCGGAACTCCGCCTCGGCCATGACGACCCCCCCTCGTACCGCGTCCTGACGAGAAGTGTGCCCCGAGCCGGGCAACGCCGCCAGACCCCGCGACGCCCGGGGTCGCGGGGCGGCCGACGCGCCCCCGAACACGGGTGCCAAGGAGAGGCTATGGGACATCAAAGTGAAGGTTTGTGCAGGTGAGGGGAATATCGTGAGCCGTACCTGAGTACCGCTCGCCCTGAGAAGGAGACCCCTGATGGAAGCCAGTGAGCACCGAGCCGACGGTGGGGCCGAGGCGACCCTGGACGTCGACCGCAGCGACCCCGCATACCGGGCCTGGCTCAAGGAGGCGGTGCGCAAGGTGCAGGCGGACGCCAACCGTTCCGCGGACACGCACCTCCTGCGCTTCCCGCTGCCCGAGGAATGGGGCATCGACCTCTACCTCAAGGACGAGTCGACGCACCCCACGGGCAGCCTCAAGCACCGCCTGGCGCGTTCGCTCTTCCTGTACGGGCTGTGCAACGGCTGGATCCGTCCCGGTAAGCCGGTCATCGAGGCCTCCAGCGGGTCGACCGCGGTGTCGGAGGCGTACTTCGCCAAGCTGATCGGGGTGCCGTTCATCGCGGTCATGCCCCGCACCACCAGCCCCGAGAAATGCCGGCTGATCGAATTCCACGGCGGGCGGGGCCACTTCGTCGACGACGCCCGCCGGATCTACGAGGAGTCGGCGGCCCTGGCCGCCGAGACGGGCGGCCACTTCATGGACCAGTTCACCTACGCGGAGCGAGCCACCGACTGGCGCGGCAACAACAACATCGCCGAGTCCATCTACCAGCAGCTCAGGCTCGAGCGGTACCCCACACCCGCCTGGATCGTCGCCACCGCCGGGACCGGCGGCACCTCGGCGACCATCGGACGCTACGTGCGCTACATGCAGCACGACACGAGGATCTGCGTACCCGATCCGGAGAACTCCTGCTTCTTCGAAGGCTGGACCCAGCACGACCCGCGGGCGACCAGCGACTGCGGCTCACGCATCGAGGGCATCGGCCGGCCCCGGATGGAGCCGAGCTTCGTGCCCGGGGCCATCGACCGGATGATGAAGGTGCCCGACGCGGCCACCGTGGCGGCCGTACGCGTACTGGAACGCGCCATCGGCCGCAGAGCGGGCGGCTCGACCGGCACAGGACTCTGGAGTGCGCTGCGGCTCGTCGCGGAGATGGTCCAGGACGGGAGCACCGGCAGCATCGTCACGCTGTTCTGCGATCCGGGGGACCGCTACCTCGACAAGTACTACTCCGACGCCTGGCTGAAGGAGCAGCACCTGGACATCCGGCCCTACACGGAGACGATCGACGGATTCCTGGCCACCGGGACCTGGAACGGCTGATCCCGCCCCGCGGGCCGTCCCGCCTGACCCGAAGCGGCGCTCAGTCCTGGAGGAGGGTGTCGAGGGCGCGGCCGAAGACCCGCCGTCCCACCGCGGTGAGCAGCGGATCGCCCCACCGCGGGAGCAGCCGCACCCGTACCTCCTCGACCCAGATGACATGCGATCCCGAGCCGGTCGGCCGGACGTCGAGAGAGGCACGGCCCACCACCACCGAACCACGCTTCTCCAGCTCGCACAGGCCCGCCCGGCCGGCCACGGGCGGCGACCACCGCACCACTTCCATCGGGTCGTCGAAACCCAGTGGCCCCACCCCCGTGCGCGCCACGAAGACCGTGCCGGTGCGGGTGGGCGGAGCCGTGCGGACGGTGACGGACGTGAGCGGGACGGCCCCCGCGTGGCGCTCCCAATAGGTCACCCGGCGCCATGCCTCGGCGGCGGAGAGGGGAGTGAAACGCTCGATCCGGAAGACGGCCACCCTCCGATAGTAGGACGTCCGGCCCCCAGGGGCCGGGGAGCGGAACACCCGGCGGGCCTACTCGCCCGGCGCGCCCTCCGCCACGACCAGGCCGGGCAGCCGCTCCTCGATCTCCTGGCGCGCACCGTCCGGCAGGCCCGCGTCCGTGACCAGCGTGTCGACCTCGTCGAGCGAGGCGAAGGAACTCAGCCCCACCGTGCCCCACTTGGTGTGGTCGGCGACGACCACGACCCGCCGTGCCGCACGCACCAGACGGCGGTTCGTCTCCGCCTCGGCGAGGTTCGGCGTCGAGAGCCCGGCCTCGGCCGAGATCCCGTGGACACCCAGGAACAGCACGTCGAAATGGAGGGAAGCGATGGCCAGGTCCGCGACCGGGCCGACGAGTGAGTCCGACGGCGTACGCACCCCGCCGGTCAGTACGACCGTCGCCGCCCCGGACCGCGTGCCACCGTTGGCCGTCGGGCGCTGCGCGTCGTGGAAGACGTCGGCGACGCGGACCGAGTTCGTCACCACCGTCAGCCCCGGCACGTCCAGGAGATGCCTGGCCAGCGCGTACGTGGTCGTGCCACCGGACAGCGCGATCGCGCTGCCGGGCACGGCCATCGCGGCCGCGGTCCGCGCGATCTCCTCCTTGGCACCGAGCTCGAGCGTGGACTTCGCCTCGAAACCCGGCTCGTGCGTACTCGCCTCCACGACCGGGACGGCACCGCCGTGCACCTTCTCGATGACCCCCTGGCGTGCCAGCGCGTCCAGGTCCCGGCGGATGGTCATGTCGGACACGTTCAGCTTGCGGGTCAGCTCGTTGACCCGGACCCCGCCGCGCTTGCGCACCTCGTCGAGGATGAGGGCACGCCGCTGCTCCGCGAGCAGGTTCTGGTTCTCGCTCAACGCCGACCCCGGCCCTTCCCTCTGTTCGCACGGTCAGGCAGTCGCCTGCGGGACGGCCTCATCCTCCCACGCACCCGTGCCGGCGGACCCACTGGGGAGATTCGGTGAGACCCGTGCGCGCGGGGCCCGCGTCCGCGACAGTGGTGACCGGGCATCAGCCCGGAACCCCGGACCGGCACCGGCCCGTGCCCCCGGCCGTCCCCGGGCCGCGAAGGCTGACGGACCAGAGAGCGAGACACCTCACGTGCCACCTGCCACCCGAGTCCCGCAGAGCACCGGGCCCGCCCTGGAACTCCTCGTCCACGGTGTCGGCGGAACCACCCCGCAGGAGATGCTCGGCGACTGCCGTACGACCAGGGTGAGCGGTGACGCCACAGCCGCCATCCACCGGCGCACCGTGGACATCGAGGCGGAAGGGGATCCGGACCGCCCCCGGGAGGGGCCGGTCGCCGAGGCGTACTGCTGGTCCAACCTCACCTCCGGCAACAGTTCCCGCGCCCTGTGGCTCCTGCTGCTCCCCTTCATGGTCGTCAACCTCGCGCACTGGATGCGGCCCACCGCACGGGAGCACACCGCGGCGGTGCGGCTGTACGGGACGGTCGTACGGCTCGTCGCCCTCAGCCTCACCGTGCTGCTGACCGCCGCCGCCTGCGAGGTCGCCCTCGACCTCGTGGCCTGGCAGTGCGCGGGCGTGTCCCGCTGTTCCGGGCAACGCTCCTGGCTCGGTTTCCTGTCCGCCCGGCAGGACGGCTGGTGGTCCCAGCCCGGCCGCCGGCTCGCCCTCGCCGCGCTCGTGCCCACCGCACTGGTGGGGCTCCTGTGGTACCTCTCCAACCGGACCTGGAGCGCCTACGAGTCCCAGCGCCCGCTGAGCGCGGACGAATCCGGCGAGGACCCGGCACCGGGGCCCGCCCCGTCCGGCACCCCCCTCGTCCGCCCCGCCCTCGGCAGGCCCGGATTCTGGTACGGCCGACGGCTCGTGGCCCGGCTGCGCGCCGCACACACCGCCGCGGGTTTCCTGACGGTCGCGGCCGCGGTGGGGGGCGCCGCCACCCGGTACGACCGGGCGGCGGGCGGGTCCGTGCCCCCGGTGGTGGGCGGGCTGTTCGAAGCGGCGCTGGCCCTGTGCGGACTCGTCGTGGTCGCGGTGGTGTGCCGCCGCGGACGCGGCGAGCGGCGCCTGGACAACCGGATCGACCGCGCCGTCACCACGTTCCTCCCCGGCTGCGCGCTGGCCCTGCTGCTCGCCGTGGCCGTGTACGCGGCCTGGTCGCGTCCCGGATGGGTCTCCTCGGGCAGTCTGCCCGGGGAGGCGGCCTTCGGCCTCCTCGTGCTGGGCCAGGCCCTCCTCGTCGTCGTGCTCGCGGCCGTGGCGCTGACCCTGTACGGCAGCGCCCCCGGGCCGCGCACCGCTCTCCACGGCCTCGGAGGGCCCGCGGTGGCGATGCTGGCCTGCGCACTCGGCGGAGTCATGACCGGGGGGATCGCCCAGCGCGTCGCCGACTGGCTCGACGGGCCGGGCACTCCCGGCATGGGCAGCGGCTCCGCCATACCCGGCCCGCCCGTACTTCTGAGCTGGCAGGCATCCGTCATCCCCGTCCTGCTCCTCCTGCTGCTCGTCCCCGTCACCTGGCTCGCGGTCCGCACCGCGAGGCGCGCCCGCCGACTGGGACCGCGCATCGAGGCGGAGTACGAGGAGGCGCACCCGGACCAGGGCCGCACCCGCCACATCGCGCGCGTCCGGGCCGCCGCCGCGCTCACCGACTCCGCGCCCCGGATCGTGGGACTGCTCTCCGGCGCCACCCTGCTGCTGGGCGCCGGGGCCGTGGCCGGCTCGTGGCTGAGCGACGAGGTCCCCGGCCTGGCGATGGACGGGGCGGGGCCGCTGGTCGAGTCGCTGGCCGACGCGGCCCAGTCGACCGGATCGTGGCTGATCGGATTCGGCTTCATACTGTTCGTCACCTGGGGGCGCAGGGCCTACCGGGACGTCTCAGCCCGCCGCACCATCGGCATCCTCTGGGACGTGGGTACGTTCTGGCCACGCGCCGCCCACCCCTTCGCACCGCCCTGCTACGCCGAGCGCGCCGTCCCCGACCTCTCGTCCCGGATGTGTGCCTGGACGGCCCGGACCCGCGGCAGGCTCGTCATCTCCGGCCACTCCCAGGGCAGCGTCCTCGCCGCCGCCGCCGTCTGGCAGCTGCCGGACGCGGCCCGCAGACGGGTCGCGCTGCTCACCTACGGCTCACCGATCGAGCGGCTGTACGGGCGCTGGTTCCCGGCCTACTTCGGTCCCGGGCCGTTGGCCGGACTGCACCGCTCGGTGCACTGCTGGCGCAACCTCTGGCGTGCGACGGACCCCATAGGAGGCCCGGTCCGGATCGACGAGGGCCAGGGTCCCGAGGTGGACCGCGGCCCGCTGAAGGACCCGCTCGTCTACGGCCGGACCGCGGAGCACCCGCTCCCCGAGCCGGTCCTCGGGCACTCGGACTACCAGGCCGACCCGGTCTTCGCGGTCGAGCGCGCGGCACTCCTGGCACGCCTCGGGCCGCCCGGGCTGCCGCACCAGGCAGGCGCGGCGACCCCTCCCGCCGGGCCGGACGGCGCCGCCCCCGGGCACGCCGACGAGGAGACCGGGCAGGGCGGGGAGACGCCTCACGGCAGGCCGGGGAGGTCCTCCGGGTAGAGCATGGTCAGGTCGTCCGTGCTCGGTTCGGGGAGCTGGGCGACCCGGCCCGCGTGCCGCTCGACCATCGATTCGAAGGTCTGCCGGGCCGTGCGGCCGTTCCCGAAGGCCGGCCCCTTGGGGAGGGCTGTGAAATAGGAGAGCAGCGCCTCCCCGGTCCCGTCCGCCAGGCTGTACTCGTGCTCCTCGGACTGCTGCTCCACGATCCGCAGGAGTTCCTCGGGCAGGTAGTCGCTGAACGTGATGGTCCGTGAGAACCGGGAGGCGACGCCGGGGTTGACGGTGAGGAAGCGCTCCATCTCCCGCGTGTACCCGGCCACGATCACCACGACCGCGTCCCGGTGGTCCTCCATCAGCTTGACCAGCGTGTCGATGGCCTCCCGTCCGAAGTCGCGTCCGGAGTCCTCGGGCGACAGCGCGTACGCCTCGTCGACGAACAGCACCCCGCCGCGCGCCCGGTCGAACGCCTCCTGGGTCCGGATGGCCGTGGAACCGATGTGCTCACCGACCAGGTCGACCCGGGAGACCTCCACGAGATGGCCGTGCTCCAGCACACCGAGCGAGGCCAGGATCTCGCCGTACAGCCGGGCCACCGTCGTCTTGCCCGTGCCGGGGGAGCCGGTGAAGACCAGGTGGCGGCGGACCGAGGCCGCCTTCAGGCCCGCCAGCCGCCGGCGGCGGCCCACCTCGATCATGTCGGTCAGGGCACGCACCTCGCGCTTGACGCTCTCCAGGCCGACGAGCGCGTCCAACTCGCCGAGGACGGCCTTCGGGTCGCGGACCGGCTCGGCCGGGGGCACGGGGGCGGGGGCGGCGGCCCGCTGTCCCGGCAGCGCGCCGAGAAGACCGGGCGCCGTCTGCGCCGCCGTCAGCACCGCCGGAGGCGGGGGAGTGGTGCGGAGCCCGCTCTCGTCGCTCGTGCAGTCCTCCACGACGGGGCCGCCGGGGCGCCCCTCGCCGTTCAGCGCGGTGCCGTCGGCGAACTCGTAACCGCCGCGGGCGCACCGCTCGGTGCGGCAGCGGGTGAGGGTGGAACGGCACCCGTCCATGACGTGGAAGCCGTAGCCCTCGCTCCCCGTGACACGGCAGCCGTGGAACGTCCCGCGTCCCTCGGCCGAGACGTAGAAGCCGGCCTCCGCGGGAGAGGTGACCGTGCACCGCTCGACCGTCGGGTCGGCGCCCTTGGTGACGATGACCCCCGTCTGCACCGCGTCGATGGTGCAGTTGTTCAGGGTTCCGCCGCTCCCGTGGTCGCGGAACCAGGCGCCGGTGGACGCCTCGCGGACCCGGCAGTCGTCGAGTTGGGCGGTGGCTCCGTCGCTCACGGAGACCGCGGTGTTGCGGATCTGGAAGAGATCGCTGTCCACGACGTCGGCGCGTGAACCCCGGTCGAGGACGAAGAGGGCGTCGGGGACGTCGTGGACGCGGCAGGAATCGAGTATCACCGTGGCGCCGTCACTGACCCAGACCGCCGGGTAGTCGCCCGTGCTGTCGTGGATCTCGCACTGGTTGGCGTCGACGCGGGTCCCCGGGTCCCAGACGGACAGGCCGTTGCGGCCGAATCTGCGGACGGTGGACCGGGTCAGCGTGAGGACCGAACGCGACCGCAGATCGACCGCGTTCTCCGGGATGTCGTGGATGTCGCAGTCGGCGAGGGTGAGGACGGCGTCGGTGTCCAGCGTGACCCCGTCCGCGGACGTGCGGTGCACCACGCACTCGGTGAGGTTCGCCGCCCCGCGGGCGGTCACCTGCACGCCGCTGCCGTTGATCTCGTAGACCTCGCAGCCGACGGCCTCCAGGCCGCTGCCCTCGCCGGTCACGCTGAGGCCGGCGCCCGAGGCGTGGTGGACGCGGCAGCGCTCCAGCCGCGGATGTGCCCCGTCGCGTACGGAGACGCCCGACTGCCCGGCCGACACGATCTCGCACTCCTCGAAGACGCCTCCGGAGCCGTCCAGTACGGCGATGCCCACCCCGGCCGGATTGTCGACGGTGCAGCGCCGCACCGTGGGCCGGGCCGCACCGCGCACCTCGATGCCGGCGGCCGACCTCGTCACGATGCGCAGGTCGGACAGCTCGGGCGCGCCCTCCTCGACGAGGAGGGCGGGGGCGGCCGAGTCCTGACCCTCCACGTGCAGGTCCTGTACGACGGCGGAGGCCCGGACGGTCAGGGGAACACCGTCGGCCGGCGCGATCCGGACCGAGCCCGCGGAGCCTTCCGCGCCGCGCAGGGTGACGGCACGGTGGACGACGAGGTTCTCCCGGTACGTGCCGGGAGCGATCGTCAGGACGTCCCCGTCCGCCGCGGCCTCCAGGGCCGCGGCGAGGGAGGCGTATTCGCCCGTACGGCGCCGCCATCGCGATGTGCCGGTGTGCGTCACCTGGACCGTGCCCTGTGCCATGGTGCTGCCGTGCCCCCGCCTCGTGCCGTGTGCGCCGCCTCGTGCCCGCCCGCATGCCGGAGCCGCCGTGCACCGGCGGTTCCGGGTCCGCCTGCCGAGGAGTCGGGCGGGCCGCTCCACCGTAGCGCGCGTGAGGGGCGCGGACCGACGGGGCGGCCGTATCGGGCTCCTCCGCGCGGGGCCGGTGAGGGGGCCGGGGAGCACCCGCCGGACCCCGGTGTCAGCTGCCTGTGCCCGTTCTGCCCCAGTCGGGCCCCACCGCCGCCCACGCCCGGTCGAGTCGCACGTACCGCCGTCGCACCATGCGCCACACGGTCAGCCTGCGGGCGGTTTCCGCCGCACCGGCCACCAGCAGCGTCACACCGACGCCCGCCAGCACCGCGTGGGTGCGGGCGGTGGCCGCGTCCATGGGACGCGTCGCGGGGGCGCCCCGGCCGTCGGTCCAGATCCGGATCCGGTCACCGGGAGCGGTGGCCGCGGAGGTCGTCCACACCCTGCCCCGGCGCGCCGAACCGTCCGGGGCCTTCCACGCCGCCACCACGCGGGTGCGCGCGGTGTCCCCCGCGACGACGAACTCGGGATCCCGGGCGCCGTGGCCGCGGCCTCCTGGACGGTCACCCGGCGCAGCGCCTGACAGCCCGGGGGCTCCCCCGGTACGGGAAGT
>NZ_JBEXWB010000195.1:0-11794 GCF_040629645.1 Streptomyces sp. NPDC005899
GGGGCCCGCGCGGTGCTGGCGCTGAGCTTCCCGCTGCACCCGCCGGGCAGGCCGGAGAGGTCGCGCGCCGCCGAACTGCTGGGCGCCGGGGTGCCCACCCTCGTGGTGCAGGGCGGACGTGACCCGTTCGGACGGCCCGAGGAGTTCCCCGCCGGCCCGCACCGGATCGTCGAGGTGCCGTACGGGGACCACGGGTTCGCCGTCCCGAAGAAGGCGCCCCTGACCGAGCGCGCGGCGATGGACCTCCTCACCTCGTCGGTGGCCGGCTGGCTCGCGGACCTCGGCTAGCCGCGTCCGCCCGCCCGGCGGGCCGCGCGATACCCGGGAATGCGGCGTACGGGACCGCTGTTGTTCGGGACGACCGAACGACAACGCTGTACGTGGAGAGGGAGTCCGTCGCATGGGTTCGACCATCTGCCCGCGCCGCTCGAACGCCGCTGACCTCGAGTGGACGGTCCTGCACGCGGACAGGAGCACACGGGAGCGCGCCCTGGGCGGACCGGATCGACAGCCCGCGCGCAAGCAAGGTCGACTATTCTCCGATGCGAGCGGGTCCGGTTTCGGCTCCGCGACATCGTTGGAGGAGGTGGGTCCGGTCACTGGGACCGACACAGGGACCGACGACGGCCGAGCGCGGGAGACGACCGCCGAGCGCAACGCGCGTTTCGAGCGCGACGCCCTGGGATTTCTCGACCAGATGTACTCGGCGGCGCTGCGCATGACGCGCAACCCGGCCGATGCCGAGGACCTGGTGCAGGAGACCTACGCCAAGGCGTACGGATCCTTCCACCAGTTCCGTGAGGGCACGAACCTCAAGGCGTGGATGTACCGCATCCTCACGAACACGTTCATCAACTCGTACCGCAAGAAGCAGCGCGAACCCCAGCGGAGCGCCGCCGAGGAGATCGAGGACTGGCAGCTCGCGCGCGCCGAGTCGCACATGTCGACCGGGCTGCGGTCGGCGGAGTCGCAGGCACTCGACCACCTGCCGGACTCCGATGTGAAGTCCGCGCTGCAGTCGATCCCGGAGGAGTTCCGCATCGCCGTGTATCTCGCCGACGTCGAGGGCTTTGCGTACAAGGAGATCGCGGACATCATGGGGACACCCATCGGTACGGTGATGTCCCGGCTGCACCGGGGCCGCCGCCAGCTGCGCGGCATGCTGGAGGACTACGCGCGCGAGCGCGGGCTCGTCCCGGCCGGAGCCGGTGAGTCGGACGACACGAAAGGCTCGGCCTCATGAGCTGCGGAGAGCCGCACGAGACGGATTGCTCAGAGGTTCTCGACCATCTCTACGAGTTCCTCGACCGCGAGATGCCCGAGGGCGAATGCAGCAAGTTCGAGGTGCATTTCGAGGAATGCTCCCCGTGCCTGGAGAAGTACGGCCTCGAACAGGCCGTGAAGAAGCTGGTGAAGCGCTGCTGCGGGCACGACGACGTGCCGACCGACCTGCGGTCCAAGGTGATGGGCCGGATCGATCTGATCCGTTCGGGGCAAGCCGTGCCGGAGCAGGACGTGGCCGTGGGCGGCGCCGACCGCCCGGCCCCCGCCGAGTGACCACGGCACCCCTCCGCGTCGCCGAGTGACCACGGCACCCCTCCGGGTCGACCGCCGGCATTCCGGCCGTGTCACCCGAATGTGCTAATCCCCCGCGTAGGGGCCCTCTGCCGTCCCCCACTCGCTAGCCTGGCGCCTCCATCGACCAGGCGGGGAGCGGGCGGTACGGGTGAGAAGCACACCGTGGGCGGCGCGCGTGTACATCCTGTGCGCCGCGGCCGGTGCGGCGTTCTGCGCGCTGCCCGCCCTACCGCCCGGCGCGGCCACTCCGTGGGGCACCGTCGTGCTCCTCGCGGCCCTCTGCCTGGTCAGTGAGCTCGCGGCCCGCACCTCCGCGCCGGACGGCGCCGCACCGGCGGGCGCGGGGGCGTTCTTCCCGCTCCTCCTCGCCGCCGCCTTTCTCCTGCCGCCCGCCGCGGCCGTCCTCGTGCCCGTCCCGGGCGCGCTCGCCGCAGCGGTCGACCGGCCGCCCGTGGCGGCCCGCCGGGTCTGGCGGGCCGCGCAGCTCGCGCTCGTCACGGGGGCGGCCTCCTGGGTCCACGCCGCACTCGGCGGTCCGGCCGCGCTCGGCGGCACGGGCGAGGGCCCGGACGGGGCCTCGGTCCCCGATCTGCCGTTCGCCCTCCTCCCGGCATGCGCGACCGCGCTCGTCCTGGCCCTGCTGCCGGCCGCCCTCGACGGAGGGATCCTGGTCACGGCGGAGCGGGTGGCCCCCCGCCACGCGTGGAGGGGGCTGCCGGTGCGCTCCATCGGGCCGCACGTGGTGCACGCGCTCGCGGGGCTGATGATGGCGGTGCTGTGGCGCAGCTCGTACGGTCCGCTGTCCGCCCTGGTCGTCCTGCTGCCCATGTACATCTCCAGCTGGATGTTCGCCCAGTACCACCGGCAGCACACCGCACACCGCGCCACCATCAGGGCGCTGGTCCAGGCCGTCGACATCAAGGACGGTTACACCCGCGGGCACAGCGAGCGCGTCGGCCGGGCGTCGGAGCTGATCGCCCGTGAACTCGGTATGGAGGCGGAACGCACGGAGGCGCTGCGCTTCGCGGGCATCCTGCACGACGTCGGCAAGCTCGGTGTCCCGACCCGCATCCTCCGCAAGGACGGGCCGCTCACGCCGGACGAGCGCCGGGCCATCGAACTGCACCCGGAGTACGGGCACGAGATCGTCCGCGGCATCGGTTTCCTCGACGAGGCGCGGGCCGCGATCCTGCACCACCACGAACGCCTCGACGGCAGCGGCTACCCCTACGGCCTCGCGGGTGAGGAGATCCCCGAGTTCGCCAGGGTCGTCGCCGTCGCCGACGCCTTCGACGCGATGACCTCGACCCGTTCCTACCGGCGCGCGCGGCCCGTGCCCACGGCCGTGCGGGAGCTGGAGCGCTGCGCGGGCAGCCAGTTCGACCCGCGGATGGTGCGGGCCCTGGTCCGAGCCCTGGACCGCCACGGCTGGTCCGCCGCCGCCAACACGGTCACCTCGGACGAGGAACCGGCGGGGCTCCCCCGGCAGACAGCGGGCACCGAACCGTCCGCCACCGGGGCGTCGCCGGACCGGCCCGGGCGGGCCCGGTGACACGGGCCCGCCCGCCCGCGGCCGCTTTTGTGGTGCGCGGGGCCGCCCTGGCCCTGGCCGTCGTCGCGCTGGCGCACACCCTGTGGAACGGCGTCGACGAGCCGGGCCACGCCCTCGCCTTCGGGGCGCTCGTCACGGTGGGGGAACTCGCCCGGTGGGGCTCACCGCCCGAGGACCGCGAGCCGGCGCCCCTCGGAGCGGCCGGTGCGCTCGCGTACGCCCTGCTCGGCCGGAGCGGCGGTGAGTCCACCACGCACGGCGTGCTCCAGGTGGTCACCGTCGTCGTCGCCGCCCAGCTGCTCGCGTCCGTGCCCCACCTGGCGCGGGGCAGCGGCCCCGGTGCGGACAGGCCGGCACGGCGGGTCCTGGCCGTCGCCTTCGCCGCGGCCTGCTTCCAGCCGCCGTACAACTCCGGGCTGTCGGCGCGCTGGTTCGGCGAGGGCCCCTACTTCGCCCTCTTCCTGCTCGTGCTCCTCGTCCTCACCGCGCTGTGCGACGCGGTTCTCGGGGCACTGACGGCGCCGGCCCCCCGCCGCCCCTTCGGGCCGCTGCTCCGCGACGAGCTCCGGGCGCTCTGCGGCATCGGGTCGGCGGTCTGCGCGACGGGCGCCGTGATGGCACTCGGGGTCGCGGTCGCGGGGCTGTGGGCGCTGCCCGTCCTGTGCGTGCCGCTGCTGCTCACCCAGGTGTCCTTCCGCCGGTACGCGGAAGTCCGGACCACCTACCGGCAGACCATCGCCTCGCTGGCCCGGTCCACCGAGATCGCCGGTCACACCCCCCACGGGCACGCCCGCAGGGTCGCGGGCCTCGCCGTCGCGGTGGGGAAGGAGCTGGGGCTGTCGGGTCCCGGCCTGACCGTCCTGGAGTACGCGGCGCTGATGCACGACATCGGCCAGCTCTCCCTCGTCGACCCGGTGCCCCGTGGAGCCACCGCGGTCCTCCCGGTCGCCGAGCAGCGCAGGATCGCCCTGCTCGGCGGTGCCGTGGTCCGGCGGACCGGGGTGGCCGCCGAGGTGGCCGTGGTCGTGGAGCAGCAGGCCGACCCGTACCGGGAGCAGCCGCCCGCCGCCAGAATCATCCGGGTGGTCAACGCGTACGACGACCTGTGCGGGGAAGGTGCCGGAAGAGCCCTGCACGCGCTCGAGCAGCTCCGGCTCGGCACCGGCCGCGACTACCACCCGCAGGTGGTGGAGGCACTGGCCGGAGTCCTCGCGCGCGGCGGTCCGACCCCGCTCAGGGCCGGGTAACCCATGGGTAATGAGCGGGCGTCCGGCCCGGCATGGTTGGATGCGAAGAGAGCGGAAAACAGAGGGTGTCCAGTCGGGACAGGCGGGAATCGTGAGGATCTTCGGGAAGGTACGGCATCGGCCGTCGGCCTCATGGCGGCAGGCCACCGACCGCGCGTTCACGCTGATCGGCGACGGCCGGTACGAGGACGCGGGGGCGCTGCTGACGCGCGCGGCGGATCTGGAACCCTGGCTCTCCGAGTCCTGGTTCAACCTGGCGCTCCTGCACAAGTTCCGGCACGACTGGGAGCAGGCCAGGGCCGCGGGGCTGCGGGCCGTCGCCCTGCTCGACCGTGAGTCCGGAGCGCCGGACTGGTGGAACGTCGGGATCGCGGCCACCGCCCTTCAGGACTGGCCGCTGGCCCGGCGGGCCTGGCAGGCGTACGGGCTGAAGGTGCCGGGCAGCGGTCAGTACAACGCCGCCTCCAACAGCGAGCCGACGGGGATGGAGCTGGGCAGCGCCGCCGTGCGGCTGTCGCCGGAGGGCGAGGCCGAGGTGGTCTGGGGGCGCCGGCTCGATCCGGCACGCCTGGAGGTGCTCTCGATCCCGCTGCCCTCGTCCGGGCGCCGCTGGGGCGAGGTCGTCCTGCACGACGGCGTCCCGAACGGCGAGCGGGTCACCGCCGCGGGGCCGTCCTACCCGGTCTTCGACGAGATCGAGCTCTGGGCGCCCTCTCCCGTGCCCACGTGGGTGGTGCTGCTGGAGGCCGCCACCGAGACCGACCGGGACGCGCTCGAGCGGCTGGCGTCGGACGCGGGCTTCGCCGCGGAGGACTGGTCCTCGTCCGTGCGGCTGCTGTGCCGTGCCTGCTCGGAGAGCCGGATGGAAAGTGACGAGGGCGACGGCGAGCACCTGGACCCGCACGACCACAGCGAGCCGGGCCACCCCGGCCCTCTGGGCCACCGCACCGCCGGTGACCTGTGGGTTCCGGAGCGCGAATGCGGGATAGCGGCCCCCGCCGCGCTGGTGCGAGGGCTGCTGGACGGCTGGGTCGCCGACAGCCCGGACAGCCGTGAGTGGCGGGATCTGGAAGAAGTCTGCTGAGCGGTGCCCGTAGGCTGTACGGGCACCGATTGCGGTGCGGTCCTCACGGGTTTCAGGTTTGCAGGAAGGCGTACGGCGGACATGTCGCAGCAGGAGACGGACGAGCAGGTCGGCGTGGACGACGAGGGTTTCCTCGTGGACACCGAGGACTGCGAGGCGCGTGAGGCGGCGCACCGCGAGCGCGGCACCTCCCGCCCGATCACGGTGGTCGGCAACCCGGTCCTGCACAAGGAGTGCAAGGACGTCACGGAGTTCGGCGACGAGCTCGCGCAGCTGATCGACGACATGTTCGCGAGCCAGCGGACCGCCGAGGGCGTGGGCCTGGCCGCCAACCAGATCGGCGTGGACCTGAAGGTCTTCGTGTACGACTGCATGGACGACGACGGGGTGCGCCACGTGGGCGCCATCTGCAATCCTGTGCTCGAGGAGCTGGCGCCCGAGCTGCGCAACCTCGACGACTCCAACGAGGGCTGCCTCTCCGTCCCGACGGCCTACGCGGCGCTGGCCCGCCCCGACGTCGCGGTGGTGCGCGGACAGGACGCCCGGGGCAACGCGGTGAAGGTCCGGGGCAACGGCTACTTCGCGCGCTGCCTCCAGCACGAGACGGACCACCTGTACGGCTACCTGTACATCGACCGGCTCTCGAAGCGGGACCGCAAGGACGCGCTGCGGCAGATGGAGGAAGGCACGCCGCGCTACCCGGTCGTCCCGAACGACTGAGGTCTGCCGGCTGCGCACTGCCACCCGCGGTGGGCCGTGGGCCACGGGCGGGCGGCGCCGGCGCCCCCTCTCGTGCACGGGCCCCGGCACGCCGCCGGGGCCGCCACCGCGTCGGCCCGCCGCCGCACCCTGAGCGCCGACCGGCGTTTCCCCGCGCGTGGTTGACGCGCGTCGACCGGTCCGACAGGCTCACTCCCACACCTCACCTCGGTAGGGAGACCCCCATGCTCAGACGTTCCGCACACCTACTGCTCGGTCTTGTCATGACCATGGCTTTCGCTGTCGGTGGAGCCCTGGTCACCGCGGGCACCGCCCAGGCCGACGGCTGCTACACCTGGACCCGCACCCTGTCGTCCGGAGCCACGGGCAAAGATGTCACCCAGCTCCAGATCCGGGTCGCCGGCTACCCGGGGTACAACTCGGTACTGGCGGTCGACGGATCGTACGGGCCGGCCACCACGGCCGCGGTGAAGCGCTTCCAGGCGGCCTACGGCCTCGCCGCCGACGGCGTCGCGGGCCCGGCCACCCAGGCCAAGCTCTACGCGCTCCAGGACGACGACTGCACGCCGGCCCACTTCACCTATCCCGAACTCAACACGTGCAACAGCACCTGGGCGAGCGGCAAGGTCGCCGCCGGCACCGCCAAGGCGAACGCGCTGAGTTCCATGTGGAAACTGGAGGCACTGCGGCACGCCCTCGGTGACCAGCCGCTCCGCGTCACCAGCGGCTTCCGGTCGGTCTCCTGCAACTCCGCCGTCGGCGGGGCGGCCGACAGCCGCCACATGTACGGCGACGCCGTCGATCTCGGCGCCGGTCCCCACTCCCTGTGCACCATCGCCAAGCAGGCCCGCAACCACGGCTTCAACGGCATCCTGGGCCCGGGCTACCCCGGCCACAGCGACCACATCCACGTGAACCAGGGCCCCAGCCACTACTGGTCGGCCTCCGGCTGCGGCATCTGACGTGAACCGGGTGCGCCCCGCCCGCGGACCCGGACGGGGTCACCGGGCGGCCGGGGCGCCCTGCCCACCGCTCACGCCACCTCGGGCATCCCCGCCGGGCCGCGGAACGTGCGGCGGTAGCGGTTCGGGGTCGTGCCGAGCGACCGCACGAACTGGTGGCGCAGGGCCGCCGCCGTCCCGAAGCCGGTGCGCCCGGCGATCACGTCCACGGTGTCGTCCGACGTCTCCAGCAGGTGCTGCGCCAGCAGCACCCGCTGGCGCAGCAGCCAGCGGTAGGGGGTGGTGCCCGTCTCCTGCTGGAAGCGGCGGGCGAAGGTGCGCGGCGACATGTGGGCCTGCGCCGCCAGCTGCTCCACGGTCATCTCGCGGTCGAGATGGCGCTCCATCCAGGCGAGCGTCCCCCCGACCGTGTCGCACCGGTTCCGGGGCAGCGGGCGGGCGATGTACTGCGCCTGGCCGCCGTCCCGGTGCGGAGGGACCACCATCCGCCGGGCGACCGCGTTGGCGACGGCCGGGCCGTACTCCCCGCGCACCAGGTGCAGGGCGGCGTCGATCCCCGCCGCCGTGCCCGCCGAGGTGATGACCTGCCCCTCGTCCACGTAGAGCACGTCCGGCACCACCTCCGCCGCCGGGAAGCGCCGGGCCAGGGTGTCCGCGTGCCGCCAGTGGGTGGTGCAGCGCCGGCCGTCGAGCAGTCCGGCCGCGCCGAGGACGTAGGCCCCGGAGCAGACGCTCATCACCCGGGCGCCACGCGCCACGGCCCGGCGCAGCGGTTCCAGGACCTCCTCGGAGTATTCGCGGTCCGCGAAGTGGCTCCCCGCCGGCACGGCGATGAGGTCGGCCTCCTCCAGGCGTTCGGGACCGTGGGAGGTGGTGATGGTGAAACCCGCGTGCGTCCGCAGCTGCGGGCCCTCCGCGGAGACCACCGCGAAGTCGTGGACGGGGAGCCCTTCCTCGGACCGGTCGAGTCCGAACACCTCGCAGAGCACGCCTAGTTCGAAGGGATGGACCTCGTCGAGCAGCAGGACGGCGACGTTCTTCAGCATGACCGCAGTGTGGCAGTAATTCGATGCTGTATGACAGTCCTGCCACTGCCCGAATGTGGCCGGAGCCGCGAGAGTAGAGCCATGAACACATTCCTGAGCTTCCTGTCCATAGCCGCACTTTTCGCCCTCGTCCTGCTGCCCGCGCTCGTCGGGGCCGCACGGGAGCGCCGGATCGACCGCCAGTTGCGTGAGGCGGAACGGGCGCGCGCGGTGGAGCCGCCGGGAACGGCGGCCGCCGCGCGGCCCGTCACGGCCACGCGGCGCCCGTACGCCGGGTCCTGGGCGAGGACCTAGAAGTCGTCGTCGAAGCCGACCGACCCCTCCACGGCGACCTGGTAGGCGGACGGCCTGCGCTCGAAGAAGTTCGTCAGCTCCTGGACGCCCTGCAGCTCCATGAACGCGAAGGGGTTCTCGGAGCCGTAGAGCGGGGGGAAGCCGAGTCGGGTGAGCCGCTGGTCGGCGACGCACTCGAGGTACTGGCGCATCGACTCGGTGTTCATCCCGGGCAGCCCCTCGCCGCACAGGTCACGGCCGAACTGCAGCTCCGCCTCGACGGCCTCCCGCAGCATGTCGGTCACCTGCTGCCCAAGGGCGTCGTCGAAGAGCTCGGGCTCCTCCTTGCGCACGGTGTCGACCACCTCGAAGGCGAAGTTCATGTGCATCGTCTCGTCACGGAACACCCAGTTGGTGCCCGTGGCGAGACCGTGCAGCAGGCCGCGCGAACGGAACCAGTAGACGTAGGCGAAGGCGCCGTAGAAGAACAGCCCCTCGATGCACGCCGCGAAACAGATGAGGTTGAGCAGGAAGCGGCGCCGGTCGGCCCGGGTGTCGAGCCGGTCGATCTTCTCGACGGAGTCCATCCACCGGAAGCAGAACCGCGCCTTCTCGCGGATCGACGGGATCTCCTCCACCGCGTCGAAGGCCGCGGCGCGGTCGTCCGGGTCGGGCAGATAGGTGTCGAGCAGGGTCAGGTAGAACTGGACGTGCACGGCCTCCTCGAACAGCTGGCGCGACAGGTACAGGCGCGCCTCCGGGGAGTTGATGTGCTTGTAGAGCGTCAGCACGAGGTTGTTCGAGACGATGGAGTCGCCCGTCGCGAAGAAGGCGACGAGCCGTCCGATCATGTGCTGCTCGCCCGGCGAGAGCCTGGCGAGATCGGCGACGTCGGAGTGGAGGTCGACCTCCTCCACGTGCCAGGTGTTCTTGATCGCGTCCCGGTAGCGCTCGTAGAAGTCCGGGTAGCGCATGGGGCGCAGGGTGAGTTCGAAGCCCGGGTCGAGCAGGTTCTTGTTCGCGGTGGACGGTTCGGTGGAGCTCATCACTGACAGGCCTCGCAGGACTCGGGGTTTTCGAGGGAGCAGGCGATCGCGTCCGCGTCGGGGGCGGACGCCTGCTGCGCGGGGACCGGGGCCGCGGCGGTGGCCGCCCCGGACGCCGCCCGGGCGATCCGGGTGGCCGGGCGCGACCTCAGGTAGTACGTCGTCTTCAGCCCTCGCTTCCACGCGTACGCGTACATCGAGGAGAGCTTGCCGATCGTCGGCGTCTCCAGGAACAGGTTCAGCGACTGGCTCTGGTCCAGGAACGGCGTGCGGGCCGCCGCCATGTCGATGAGGCCGCGCTGCGGGATCTCCCACGCCGTGCGGTACAGGGCGCGCACGTCCTCGGGGATCCAGCCGAAGCCCTGGACGGAGCCGCTCGCCTCGCGCAGCGCCTCACGGGTCCGGGCGTCCCACACGCCTAGCTTCTTCAGCTCGGCCACGAGGTAGCCGTTGACCTGGAGGAACTCGCCGCTGAGCGTCTCACGCTTGAAGAGGTTGGAGACCTGCGGCTCGATGCACTCGTACACACCGGCGATCGAGGCGATCGTCGCGGTCGGGGCGATCGCCAGCAGCAGCGAGTTGCGCATCCCGGTCCTCGCGACGCGGGCCCGCAGGGCGTCCCAGCGCTCCGGCCAGTTCAGCTCGGTGCCGTAGTGGTCCGGGTGCAGCACACCGCGGGCGGCGCGGGTCTGCGACCAGGCGGGGAGGGGGCCCGACCGCTCGGCGAGGTCGCAGGACGCCTCGTAGGCGGCGAGCATGATCCGTTCGGAGATCCGGGTGGACAGCGCGCGGGCCTCGGGGGAGTCGAACGGCAGCCGCAGCTGGAAGAAGACGTCCTGCAGACCCATCGCGCCCAGGCCCACCGGGCGCCAGCGGGCGTTGGACCGGCCGGCCTGCTCGGTGGGGTAGAAGTTGATGTCCACGACCCGGTCGAGGAACGTCACGGCGGTGCGGACGGTGGCGTCCAGCCGCTCCCAGTCCATCGTCCCCCCGTCGACGAACGCGCCGAGGTTGACCGAGCCCAGGTTGCAGACGGCCGTCTCGCCGTCGTCGGTGACCTCCAGGATCTCGGTGCACAGGTTGGAGGAGTGCACCACCCGGCCCGGCTCCGCCGTCTGGTTCGCGGTGCGGTTGGCGGCGTCCTTGAACGTCATCCAGCCCTGGCCCGTCTGCGCGAGCGTCCGCATCATCCGGCCGTAGAGCTCCCGCGCCGGCAGCGTCCTGCGGGCCAGGCCCGCGGCCTCGGCCGCGCGGTAGGCGGCGTCGAACTCCTCGCCCCACAGGTCCACCAGCTCCGGCACGTCGGCCGGGGAGAACAGCGACCACTCGGTGTCCGCGTCCACACGCCGCATGAACTCGTCCGGGATCCAGTGCGCCAGGTTGAGGTTGTGCGTACGCCGCTGGTCCTCGCCCGTGTTGTCGCGCAGCTCCAGGAACTCCTCGATGTCCGCGTGCCAGGTCTCCAGGTAGACGGCGGCGGCGCCCTTGCGGCGACCGCCCTGGTTCACGGCCGCGACCGAGGCGTCCAGCGTCTTGAGGAACGGCACGATGCCGTTGGAGTGCCCGTTGGTGCCGCGGATGAGGGAGCCGCGGGCACGGATGCGGGAGTAGGAGAGGCCGATGCCGCCCGCGTGCTTGGACAGCCGGGCCACCTGGTGGTAGCGGTCGTAGATCGAGTCCAGCTCGTCCTTCGGCGAGTCGAGCAGGTAGCAGGAGGACATCTGCGGGTGCCGGGTGCCGGAGTTGAAGAGCGTGGGGGAGGAGGGCAGGTAGTCCAGCCGGCTCATCAGCCCGTACAGCGCGGCCACTTCGTCCAGGGCCCGCACCGACTCGTCCTCGGCGAGACCGGAGGCGACGCGCAGCATGAAGTGCTGAGGGGTCTCGATGACCTGCCGGGTGAGCGGGTGGCGCAGCAGGTAGCGGCTGTACAGCGTCCGCAGCCCGAAGTAGCCGAAACGGTCGTCGGCACCGTCCGCGAGCGACCGGTCGGCCAGGGCGTCGAGCCGGGCCGCGTGCAGCGCCACGAACGCGGCGGTGCGGTCCGCGATCAGCCCCTCGCGGTGTCCCACGGCGACGGAGGCGGAGAAGGAGTCCGCGCCCTGCCCCGCGGCCTCCTCCTGGATGGAGCGGGTGAGGAGGCGGGCGGCGAGCCGGGAGTACGCCGGGTCCTCGGAGATCAGCCCCGCCGCCGCCTCGGTCGCCAGCGCGCACAGCTCGGCCTCGTCCGCCGCCGCGCTGCGGCCGCGCAGCGCCGCGGCGGCGACCCGGCCGGCGGCGGTGTCCGGG
>NZ_JBEXWB010000196.1:0-11781 GCF_040629645.1 Streptomyces sp. NPDC005899
CCCCCCCCCCCGCGCCCCCCCCCCCTCCCCCGTCCCGGGACGACCCTCAGCGGCCCGCTGCCAGCCGGGCCCGGGTCCCTTCGACCAGCCGCACGACGGAGGTGTCGGCCACGTCGGCCACCTCGTCGTAGGTGAACCAGCGCAGGTCGAGGGACTCGTCGCTGATCCGCTCCGCCGCCCCGGCCGGGGCGGCGGCCGCGTACTGGACGTCGAGATGCCAGTGGCAGGGAGCCGGGATGGGGTGCCGGTCCAGCCGGACCGGGCCACCGGGCAGCAGGCTGAGCCCGGTGATGCCGGACTCCTCCGTGGCCTCCCGCAGGGCCGCGGCCTCCAGGGTGGCGTCCTGGGGCTCGCAGTGCCCGCCCATCTGGAGCCACATCCGCAGCTTCCTGTGCAGCGTCAGCAGGACCCTGCCCCGCTCCGGGTCGACCACCAGGGCACTGGCGGTCAGGTGCCCCGCCTCGCACGCCTTCCACATGCCGTCCGGATGCGCGGCCAGGTGGTCCAGGTAGGTCCGCCTCAGCTCGTCCTGCTCCCCGCCGGGCACCCGGCCGGTGTCCTCGCCGCGTTGCCTCAGTACGAGGACGGCGTCGTCGTGCAGGCTCACCGGTCGCCGTCGTCCTTGCCGTCGCGGTGCCCGGTGCCGTCGTCGCCGGCACCGTCCTCGCCATCGGCCCGCTCGCCGCCCTCGGTCCGCTCCTCGCCGGCGGACCGCTGGGGGTGGCTCCTGCCCTCCGCAGCCTCGCCGAGCATCTTGTCCAGCTCGGAGAAGTCGAGCTGCTCGTGGTGGACGAATCCGTCCGGGTCGTCCAGATCCTGGGCCGTCGGCAGCATGTCCGGGTGCTCCCACAGCCCGTCACGGCCGTCCACGCCCCGGGCGTCCGTGAGCGAGGCCCACAGCCGCGAGGCGTCCCGCAGCCGGCGCGGACGCAGCTGGAGGCCGATGAGCGTGGCGAAGGTCTGCTCCGCGGGCCCACCGGACGCCCGGCGCCTGCGCATCGTCTCGCGCAGGGCGTCCGCCGACGTGAGCCGGGACGCCGCCGCCTCGTGCACCACCGCGTCGACCCAGCCCTCCACGAGCGCGAGGGCCGTCTCCAGGCGGGCCAGCGACGCCTTCTGCTCGGGGGTGTCCTCCGGCTGGAACATGCCCTGTTGCAGTGCCTCCTGCAGCTGCTCGGGCTGGGCGGGGTCGAACTGGCCGACCACGTCCTCCAGCTTGCTGGTGTCGACCTTGATGCCACGCGCGTACGCCTCGACGGCACCGAACAGGTGGGAGCGCAGCCACGGCACGTGCGCGAAGAGGCGCTGGTGGGCGGCCTCGCGCAGCGCGAGGTAGAGCCGCACCTCGTCCTGCGGCACGCTCAGGTCCTTGCCGAACCGCTCGATGTTCTGCGGCAGCAGCGCCGCCTTGCCCGCCGGTCCCAGCGGCAGACCGATGTCCGTCGAGCCGACGACCTCGCCGGCGAGCGTGCCGACGGCCTGCCCGATCTGCTGGCCGAACATCGCGCCGCCCATCGACCGCATCATGCCGATCAGCGGGCCGGCCATGGCCTGCATCTCCTCGGGCAGGACGTCGCCCATGGCGAGTCCGACCCGCTCGGCCACCGGGTCCACCAGCTGCTGCCAGGCGGGAAGCGTCGCCTCGACCCACTCGGCACGGCTCCACGCCACCGAGGAGACCGAGCCGGAGGGCAGTGACGTCACGCCGTCCAGCCACAGGTCGGCCAGCCGCAGCGCCTCGTCGGCCGCGGACCGCTCCGACGGGCCGACGCTCGTGTCCTTGCTGCCGTCCGGGGTGCCCTGCGACACCGTCTGGCGGGCGATCTGCTTCGCCATGTCCCAGTTGACCGGGCCGCCCTCGTAGCTCAGCATCTGGCCGAGCTGCTGGAAGGCAGCTCCGAGGTCGTTCGGGTTCATCGAGCCGAACATGGCCGCGAAGGGGTTGTCCCCGCCCGCGCCGGGCCCGAAGCCGAACGGGTTCGCCGGCCCGCCCGAGCCCTGCCCACCTCCGGTGGGGTCCTTCTTCTTGCCTTCGTCGCCGTCTTCCGGCTCCTCCGGCGGAAGGCCGAATCCGAATGGGGTGTCACTCACGGGTTTCCTCGGCTCGTAGGGCCGCCGGCTCGAACCGACGGCGACTGCCCGACATCACCATCCAGCGTAGACACCAAAGCTCCTCAGGGCCCTCAGTGCTCCGCCGGCTCCCGGCCTGCGGCAGGATGGAAGCCACCTGGTACGTACGCGTCATTCGGGTACGTACTGAAGACAACCGCTGGAGACGCCCGGTGAGTTCCCCAGATCCACAGGTTCGCGCAGCGCGAAACCTGGCCGACCCCTCGACCGAAGGCAAGCCGACGAAAAATCTCCCGAGAGGCCGGGGCCCCGTCGTCGCGGTCACAGGCGCCGCGACCGGCGTGGGCGAGCTGCTCACCGCGCGCCTCGCCGCCTCCGACGAGATCAAGCAGGTCATCGCCATCGACGAGCGGCGGGGGGAGGTCTCGGAGGCGACGTGGCACGTCCTGGACGTGCGTGACCCCGCCATCGCGGAGAAGCTGCGCGGGGCGGACGTCGTCGTGCACCTCGCCCTCGACCTGGACCTGGAGACCGACCCGGCCGCCCGGACCGCGTACAACGTGCGCGGCACGCAGACGGTGCTGACCGCGGCCGCTGCCGTGGGCGTGCACCGGGTCGTCCTGTGCACCTCGGCGATGGTCTACGGCGCGCTGCCGGACAACGACCTGCCGCTCTCCGAGGACGCCGAACTGCGTGCCACGGCGGAGGCCACCGGCGTCGGCGACCTGCTGGAGATCGAACGCCTGGGCCGCCGCGCCCCGCGCGCGCACCCCGGTCTCAACGTCACGGTCGTACGCCCAGCCGTCCTCGTCGGCGGTACGGACACGGCACTGACCCGGTACTTCGAGTCGCCGAGGCTCCTCGTGGTCGCCGGGTCACGCCCGGCCTGGCAGTTCTGCCACGTCGACGACCTGGTGAGCGCGCTGGAGTACGCCGCGCTCGAGAAGATCGACGGGGAGTTCGCGGTCGGCTGCGACGGCTGGCTCGAACAGGAGGAGGTCGAGGCGCTCTCCGGCGTGCGGCGGATGGAGCTGCCGTCCGCCGTCGCCCTCGGCGCCGCGGCCCGGCTGCACCGGATCGGCCTGACGCCGTCCCCGGCGGGTGACCTGGCCTACACGATGCACCCCTGGGTGGTCAGCGTGAGCCGGCTCCACGACGCCGGATGGCGGCCCCGCTGGTCCAACGAGGACGTCCTGGCGGCGCTCCTCGAAGAGGTGGAGGGGCGCCACACACTCGCCGGACGCCGTCTCGGACGCAAGGACGCCACCGCCGCGGGCGCCGCCGGGGCGACGGTCGCCCTGCTCGGCACGGCGGCGCTGGTCAGGCGTGCCCGCAAGGCGCGCCGCCGCTTCTGACCGGGCCCGGCGCCGTCGTACTGGAGAAGGCTCCAAGCCGGCCGGCCCCGCGCCGGTCGAACACGCAGTTCCGCCACGCCGGTGCGGTACGGCACGATGGTCCCATGGCACGCACCCACGACCACCCAGGTGAGCAGGCGGCACAGGACCCCATCCGGCTGCTGGAGATCCGCGAGACGCCGCTGTCCGTCGACGAGGTCTTCCGCGCGGTCGGGGACGACGCCGCCGGCGGCACCGCGCTCTTCGTCGGCACGGTCCGCGATCACGACCAGGGACAGGACGTCGGCGCGCTCGGGTACTCCTGCCACCCGACTGCCCCCGACGAGCTGCGCAGAGTGGCGGAGAAGGTGGTCGCGGAGTTCCCCGTCAGGGCGCTGGCCGCGGTCCACCGGGTGGGTGACCTGGCCGTCGGCGATCTGGCGGTGGTCGTGGCCGTCTCGTGCGCCCATCGGGGTGAGGCCTTCGAGTCCTGCCGCAAGCTGATCGACGACCTCAAGCACGAGGTCCCGATCTGGAAGCACCAGCGTTTCTCGGACGGCACGGAGGAATGGGTCGGCGCCTGCTGATCGCAAACCGCCCGGGGGGTCATCAGCCCCGATTTGCGTAACGGCACCCCTGCCACGAGCGTTGGTCCCGCAGGTGGTTAACCTTCTGATCGTCAAGGCGGTCGGTCATGGGGCAAGGAGGTCGTGATGGCAGCACTCGCTTGGCTTCTGATACCGCTCGTCGCCGCGCTCGGCGCGGCGATATGGGGTGGGTGGGCGGCCCGTAACCGCACGGCCGGCGACGTCACCGAACTCGCCGGCTACGCCCGGTTCCGCGAGGCGATGGAGAAGTCGCACACCGGTTCCGAAACCGTCTGAGGTCCCCACGGCCGACCGCGGTCCCCGGCCGGGCCGAGGTCCCTGACCGGCCGAGCGGCGCCCGCCGCAGGCGGCCGCCGATCCCGCACCGCGTGCCCCCACACGGGGCCCTGCCCGAGGCAGCCGCCGGCCGTCCCGCAGCCGTGGCGCCCCGCCCGTACGGACCGGCCCCGACGGTGCACCGACAGGCCCTTCCCGTACTGTCGTTCCATGCCACGCCGCACCGCGACGATGCTCGCCTCGACCCTCATCCTGATCGCGCTGCTCTGCGCAGGCGTGCTGATTCCCGTCCCGTACGCGGAGATGTCTCCCGGCCCGACGGTGAACACGCTGGGTGACGCCCGTGGCGAACCGGTGCTGCAGATCACCGGTCACAAGACCTATCCGACGTCCGGTCACCTCAACATGACGACGGTCCGGGTGACCGGCGCGGACTACGACATGAACATCGTCGAGGCCGTCTACGGCTGGCTGGCCCACGACAGCGTGATCGTGCCGCACGACACGCTGTACCCGGACGGCAAGACGGAGGAGCAGTCGACGCAGGAGAACGCCGAGGAGTTCAGCCAGTCCCAGGAGAGCGCGAAGGTCGCCGCCCTGAAGGAGCTGAAGATCCCCGTGACGTCCCGCGTCATCGTCTCCACGGTCGTCAAGGACAGCGCCGCACAGGGCAAGCTGCACGCCGGCGACGTGATCGAGGCCGTGGACGGCAAGGCGGTCGCCGAGCCCGAGGACGTCGCGAAGCTCGTCACACGGCACCGGCCCGGGCAGGAGGTCGTCTTCCGCATCGTCCCCGCCAAGGCGGCGGCCGCCGCGGAGAAGGCGGGCAAGGAGCCGCAGGGCGGCCGGGAGATCACCCTCACCACCCGCAAGGCACCGGGGGAGGACAGGGCGATCGTGGGCATCCAGGCCGGCACGGACCACACGTTCCCGTTCGACATCGACATCAAGCTGGCCGACGTCGGTGGCCCGAGCGCGGGGCTGATGTTCTCACTGGGCATCATCGACAAGCTGACGCCCGGCAAGCTGACCGGTGGGGCGTTCGTCGCCGGCACCGGCACCATCGACGACGCCGGCGTGGTCGGTCCCATCGGCGGCATCAACATGAAGCTGGTCGGCGCACGGAACGCGGGCGCCCGCTACTTCCTCACGCCCGACGACAACTGCGCGGCCGCCGCCTCGGACACCCCGGGCGGTCTCACGCTGATCCGGGTCAGGACGCTCGACGACGCCAAGAAGTCCCTGGACAGGATCCGCGCCGGGGACACGGCCGGCCTGCCGAGCTGCTCGGCGAGCTGAGGCCGGGTCCCCGGGCGGAACCGGAGGGCCGAAACGGGGAGGTCAGGACTCGAAGGTGGCCGCGAGTGCCTCGGCCAGGCCCGGCACCAGACCCGCTCCGGTCAGGACCTCGGTCGGGGAGTCCTTCTCCCGCAGCCGTACCGCCGAGTCCCGGGACCCGTCCCGCAGCACCGCCACCGTCATCCGGACCTCCTGCCGGTCCGGGTGCTCGGCGACCCACGCGGTGAGCTGGGTGTCGCTCAGGCCCTCCGGTACGGAGGCCTCGGCCGAGGGCGGCAGCATCAGCCGCTCGACGGTCATGGCGCAGCCGGCCACGGCGTCGGGCCAGGCGATCGTGGCGAGGAACTCGTCCAGCGCGGTACCGGCGGGGAGCTCCTCCTGCTCGACGGGGGTGAGGGTCGCGGTCGCCGACGACGTGTCGTCGAGACCCAGCTGGGCGGCGAGGCCCGGTTCCTGGGCGCGCAGCCGCGCGGTGTCGACGAGGGCGAACAGCCGGGCGGGCTGGTCCCAGCCGAGACCTGCGGCGTAGGCGTCGATTTCGAGGACGGCGACGGTCAGTGGACTCGCCGCCATCGGGGGGCCTGAGGGAGAAACGTTGGGCATGCCCGACATCCTGCCTCCTTCCGCCCCGGGAACGGGAACTAGGTAAAGCCTCAGTAAGTTGCATAGGTGGGCTCTACGATCGCTGGGCCTGCTTCACACGACCGCGAACTTCGAGGTGCGCACGTTGGCTTTCCAGATGCCGGACCGCGGCGGAGGCCCGACAGGGCCACGGATCAGAGTCGGCCGCCCGTCCCGGCGCGTCCGTACCCTGCTCATGACATTGGGGGTCCTGGCGGTTCTCGCCATGGCCTTCGTCATGTTCGCCGGGTTCTGGACGGACTGGCTCTGGTACAGGTCGGTCGCGTATTCGTCCGTCTTCACGACCACTCTGTGGACCAAGATCGGGTTGTTCCTCGTCTTCGGACTGCTGATGGCTCTCGCCATCGGTGTGAACGTCTGGCTCGCGCACCGGCTCCGGCCGCCGCTCAGCGCGATGTCGATGGAGCAGCAGAGCCTGGACCGCTACCGGATGAGCGTCGCCCCCTACAAGAAGTGGGTGCTGCTCGCCGTCACCGCGCTCGTCGGGCTGATCGCCGGGGCCTCCGCCTCGGGCCAGTGGCGTACGTGGCTCATGTACGTCAACGGCGTGCCGTTCGGTCAGAAGGACCCCCAGTTCAAGCTGGACGTGGCCTTCTACGCCTTCGACCTGCCGTGGTACCGCTTCCTGCTCGGCTTCGGCTTCGCCGCGGCGGTGCTGTCGCTGATCGCCGCGGCGTTGACCCACTACCTGTACGGCGGGCTGCGGATCACCAGTCCCGGCGCGCGGGCCACCGGCGCCGCGACCGGCCACCTGTCCGTGCTGCTGGGCATCTTCGTCTCGCTCAAGGCGGTGGCCTACTGGCTCGACCGGTACGGCCTGGCCGTGAAGTCCAGTGACTTCAAGGCCACCGACAACTGGACGGGCCTGCGGTACGTCGACGCCAACGCCTACCTTCCGGCGAAGACGATCCTGTTCTGCATCGCCGCGATCTGCGCCGTCCTGTTCTTCGCGACGCTCTGGCGGCGCACCTGGCAGCTGCCGGTGATCGGCTTCGGCCTGATGGTGCTGTCGGCGATCCTGATCGGCGGGCTCTATCCGGCGATCGTGCAGAAGTTCCAGGTGCAGCCCAACGAGCAGGCCAAGGAAGCGCCGTTCATCCGGAAGAACATCGACGCCACGCGCGACGCCTACGACATCGACGACGCCGAGGTCGAGGACTACTCGGGCAAGAGCACGACCACGGACGAGGCCAGACTCCGGTCCGACGCGAACTCCGCGGCCGGCTACCGCGTGATGGACCCCAACGTCGTCTCCCCGGCCTTCCAGCAGCTCCAGCAGAAGAGGAACTACTACCAGTTCCCCCAGACGCTGGACGTCGACCGCTACAAGGGCGAGGACGGCAAGGAGCAGGACACCGTCATCGGCCTGCGGGAGCTGAACCTCGACGGCCTCCCCAAGCGGAACTGGATCAACGACCACTTCACCTACACCCACGGCTACGGAGCGATCGCGGCCCGGGGCACCACGACGGGCACCAACCCGGCGGGCTCCCCGGACTTCACCGAGTCGGGCCTGCCGACGACGGGTGAGCTGCCGAAGTACGAGCAGCGCATCTACTACGGCGAGAAGACCCAGCAGTACTCCATCGTCGGAGGGCCCCAGAAGGAGCTCGACTACGAGGAGGACGGCGAGAAGACCACCAGTTACAAGGGCGACAGCGGCGTCAGCCTCTCCAACGCCTTCAACCGCGCGGCCTACGCCGTGTCGTTCAGCGAGCCGCAGATACTGTATTCGGGAGCCATCGGCGAGGGTTCGCGGATCCTGTACAACCGCACCCCCAAGGAGCGCGTGGAGGCGGTGGCGCCCTGGCTCACGATCGACGGTGACGCCTATCCGGCGGTCGTGGGCGGCCGGATCCAATGGGTCGTCGACGCCTACACCACGACGAACGGCTACCCGTACGCCTCGCGGACGACGCTCGGTGACACCACGGCCGACTCGCTGACCACCAATCAGCGGGCCGTCGTGGCCCAGCAGAACCAGGTCAACTACATCCGCAACTCGGTGAAGGCCACCGTCGACGCGTACGACGGCAAGGTCAAGCTGTACGAGTGGGACACCGAGGACCCGGTCCTCAAGACCTGGCGCAAGGCGTTCCCCGGGACGGTGAAGGCGCGCAAGGACATCCCCCAGGACCTGATGGACCACCTGCGCTACCCGCAGGACCTGTTCAAGGTCCAGCGGGAGCTGCTCACGCGCTATCACGTCGAGAACCCCGCGCAGTTCTACAGCGGCAGCGACGCCTGGCAGGTGCCGGACGACCCCACCAACAAGGAGCCCGGGGCTGTCCCGCCGTACTACCTGAGCATGAAGATGCCCGGCCAGGACGAGCAGAAGTTCTCTCTGACCACGACGTTCACACCGAAGGGGCGGCCCGACCTGGGGGCGTTCATGGCGGTGGACGCGGACGCGGCCGGCAAGGACTACGGCACGATAAGACTGCTGAGGGTCACCACGACGGTGAAGGGTCCGGGCCAGGTCCAGAGCGAGCTCAACGGCAACGACGACGTCGCCGAATTCGTGAGGAACCTCAAGGGCACCGACTCGGACATCGAGTACGGCAATCTGCTGACGGTGCCGCTCGACGGCGGTTTCCTCTACATCGAACCGGTGTACACGCGCGGTGGCACGCAGAACTACCCGCTGCTGCGCAAGGTCGCGGCGTCGTACGGATCGAAGATCGTCTTCGAGAACAGTCTCGGGGAGGCGCTGAACGCGGTCTTCGGGGTGGAGGAGTCCGACACGACCACTCCGCCCACGGAGCCGACCGAGCCACCGGGTGACACCACGCAGCCACCCGCCACCGGGGACGCCGCGCTGAAGAAGGCCATCGCGGACGCCCAGAAGGCGTACGCCGACGGCCAGGCGGCCCTGAAGAAGGACGACTGGACCGGTTACGGCAAGGCGCAGGAAGCCCTCCAGGACGCACTGGAGCGGGCGGCCGCCGCCCAGCCCGGATCCGGAAGCGGTGGCGGCGCGTCGGATGCGCCCGACGCGGCGGATTCCGCCGGCGCGTCCGGTGACAAGGGCGACGACCAGGGCAGCTGAACAGGGTCCGCCCCGCGTCGTGGTAGTGTGTGAACACAACGACGCGGGGTGGAGCAGCTCGGTAGCTCGCTGGGCTCATAACCCAGAGGTCGCAGGTTCAAATCCTGTCCCCGCTACTGAACGACTGAGGCCCGGATCCTTCCAAGGATCCGGGCCTTCGTCATGCCGGGCCGGGTTTTTTCAAGTTGTCCGGGTGAAGTGCGGTTCGGGGGGCATCAGTTGGAGCTGGACGTGTTTGACTTGTCTCCCTGTGGGCATGTCGACAAAACGCTGTAGTGACCTCACTGGCCGCGGAATTCCAGATGTGCGCGGGTTGGGGGTGGTGCGACGATGGTATTTATGGGGGACAGGGCAACTCTGTTGGAGACAGGGCGGTTTGTGCAGCGACGCGGCCGAGCGACAGAAAACGTGGCAGATGCGGTGTTCGCCGCTGCCGTCGCCGGGAGCGCCGATGTCGCTGACGACGCCGACGCCGATCTCACGTCGTACGCCACGGGCACGGCTCTCACCAGGGGCGCCACCACCGCGACCGGCTCCACCGAGGCCGGACGCCCGGCGGGCGCGGCGGACCCCGGCGAGGAGGCCACGGACACCGCGGACACCGCCGACCACGCCGACGAGGACGAGGCACGTCACCGTCGTGCCGCGGAGGCCGGCGACACCGCGTCCATGAGCGTCCTCGGCGCACTGCTGCTCCGCCGCGGCGATCTGGACGGCGCCGAGACCTACCTGCGCGCCGCGACCGCCGAGGGAGACCGAGCCGCCGCCAACAACCTGGGCGTCCTCCTGCACCAGCGGGGGTACGCGGACGAGGCGGCGGGGTGGTGGCGCATCGCGGCGGTCGCCGGTTCGGCCGCCGCGGCACACGCGCTCGGACGCCACTTCCGCGAGCGGGGGGACGAGCCCGGCGCCGAGTACTGGCTGCGCCAGTCCGCGGAGCAGGGCCACGCGCTCGGCGCGTACGCCCTCGCCGACCTGCTGGAACACCGCGGTGACGTCGGTGCCGAGCGCTGGCTGCGCGCCGCCGCCGAGCAGGGGCACCGCGAGGCCGCCTACCGGCTCGCCCGCTCCCTCGAGCGCACGTCCGCCGACGACGCGCACGACGCCTTCGGCCGCGGGCGCGGACGGGGGCGGGAGACCGGGACGCACGCGCGGTTCGCCCTGGACGGCGACACGGCGGGGAGGCCCGGCAAGCCCGTCGCGGGTGCCGCGGCGGGACGGATCCGCGAGGCGGAGCAGTGGTACAGGCAGGCCGCCGCACGGGGACACCGCCGTGCGGCCCTGCACCTCGGAGCCATCCTCGAACAGCGCGGCGAGCTCAAGGAGGCGGGCCGCTGGTACCTCACCGCGGCCAAGGACGGTGAGGCGCGCGCGGCGTGCGCCCTCGGCTTCCTGCTGCGGGACGCGGGTGACGAGGAGAGTGCCGCCGTGTGGTGGCTGCGCGCCGCCCAGGAGGGCGACGGCAACGCCGCCAACGCCCTGGGCGCGCTCCACGCGGCGAGGGGGGAGCAGCAGACGGCCGAGCGCTGGTACCGCGCCGCCATGGACGCAGGCGACGTCAACGGCGCGTACAACCTCGGACTCCTCTGCGCGGCCCAGGACCGGGTCGCCCAGGCCGAGCAGTGGTACCGCAGGGCCGCGTACGCCGGGCACCGGGAGGCGGCGAACGCCCTCGCCGTCCTGCTCCTCCAGGCGGGGGACGCGACCGGCGCCGAGCCCTGGTTCTCCAAGGCGGCCGAGGCGGGCAGCGTGGACGCCGCCTTCAACCTCGGCATCCTGCACGCCGGACGCGACGAGGACCGTACGGCGCTTGGCTGGTACCAGCGGGCGGCGGCGGCCGGCCACACCGACGCGGCGCTCCAGGTCGGCATGGCGCTGCTGCGCGACGGTGAGGAGCAGGAGGCCGAGCGCCACCTCCGCTGCGCCGCGGGCGGCGGCAGCGCCGAGGCGGCCTTCCGCCTGGCCGGGGTCCTCGACCTGCGCCAGCCGCCCCCAGGGCCGCCGGCCCTGGGGGAACCTACGCCGGAGAAGACCGAGTGCGAGGAATGGTACGAGCGGGCCGCCGAGCAGGGCCACCGCCGGGCGCAGGTCCGGGCCGGCATGCTCGCCGCCGCGCGCGGTGACATGCCGAGCGCGGCACGCTGGTACCGCGAGGCCGCGGAGTCGGGCAGCCGCAACGGCGCGTTCAACCTGGGCCTGCTGCTCGCCCGTGAGGGCAGCGAGCGGGAGGCCGCCCTGTGGTGGAGCCGGGCCGCCAACGACGGGCACGGCCGCGCGGCGCTGCGCCTGGCGCTGCTGGCCGCTCGCCGGGGCGAGCTCACCGAGGGGCAGCGTTGGTGTGCCCGGGCGGTCGAGCTCGGTCCCGCCGAAGTGACGGAGCGGGCCGCGCGGCTGCTGGAAGCGCTGCACCAGGAACTCACCGCGTGAGGCCGCCGGTCTCCCCGCGCGCCGCCGGGGGGCAGGGCGCGGGGTGTCCGGCGGGGCGCGGTGCCGGGGGCGGGCG
>NZ_JBEXWB010000197.1:0-11756 GCF_040629645.1 Streptomyces sp. NPDC005899
CCGGGCCGGTTCCGTCCGGGCCGGTTCCGTCCGGGCCGGTTCCGTCCGGGCCGGTTCCGTCCGGGCCGGTTCCGTCCGGGCCGGTGGCGGACGCGGACGCGGGCGGCGGCTCGCCGGATCCGTTCGGTGGCGGCGACCTGGAGAGCGGCGCGACGATGCGCTTCTCGCCGGCCGCGCTCAAGCGGGAGATCGCCGAGCGGGAGGCGGCCGACGCCGCCCGCCCCGCGGCGGACGGCCCCGCGGCCGCGGACGCTCCGGCGGACGCCCATGCTCCCACCGCCTCCGCGCCCGAGGACACGCGTGGCACCGACGAGTCCCCGGACGCCACCGGAGCCGACTCCGACGCGCCGGCGCGGACGCCGGTGGACGAGGCCGGCGGGGACAGCTCCTCGGAGGGCGACAGGACCCCCGGAGGCGGCGAGGCCGCCACCACCCCGGCCCCCGACACGGACCCGGGGCAGGCGTTCCCGGGGCCGGCCGGCGACGCGTCCGGACCCGGCGCCGTCCCGTCGGACGAACCCGGCCCGGACGCCCCGCCGCAGGTCACGGCACCTCAGGAGGCGGCCGGTCCGGCGGCCGACGCGTCACCGGCCGAGGAGCCCCAGGGCGTCGCACCGTCGAACGCACCGGCCCCGTGGTCGCCCACCCCGCCCGCGCAGGGTGCGCTGCCGCCGTTGCCACCCGCCTTCCAGCCGGCCGCACCGCAGCCCAGCGCCCCCCAGCCCGCTCCGCAGTGGCCCGGCACCACGCCGGGAGCACCCGCACCCGCGCCCGCAGGTGACGCCCCCGGCGGTTACGGGTTCCCCCAGGCAGCCGCCGCTCCTCTGCCGCCGGCCCAACCCGCCCGACCCGACGAGCACGCGCAGACTCCCCAAGGCGGTTACGGGTTCCCGCAGCCGCCGCAGCAGCCGAAGCTCCCCGCTCAGGGCGGTTACGGCTTCCCGCCCGGTACTCCGCAGCCGCACCTCCCCGCCCAGGGCGGCTACGGCTTCCCGCCCGGTAGCCCGCATCCACACCTTCCCGCCCAAGGCGCCGCGCTCCCCGCGCAGGCGCCGCCGCCGCACCAGGCGCCGCAGGCCCCCTACGCGCAGCAGCAGCCCGTACCGGGCCAGGGCACCCCGAATCTCCCCGCCCCGCAGGCCCAGCACCAGAACCAGCAGCAACAACAACAGGACGCCTACCGGCCCCAGCAGCCCGGCCCTCAGGCCCCGCCCGTCGACCCGCGCACCGGAGCGGCCTGGCCCACGCCGGTCACCCATGACCAGCGCGAGCGTTCCGTCCCGGGCGCACCGCTCGGGTACACGGCCGCGGTGGAGCTCTCCTCGGACCGGCTGGTGCGGGGCAAGCAGAAGGCCAAGAGCAGCCGCAATCCTTCCGGCGCCTCCCGGTTCAAGCTGGGCGGCAAGAAGGAGGAGATCGAGCGGCAGCGCAAGCTGGAGCTGATCCGGACGCCGGTGCTGTCCTGCTACCGGATCGCGGTCATCAGTCTCAAGGGCGGCGTGGGGAAGACGACGACGACGACCGCGCTCGGCTCCACGCTGGCCACCGAGCGTCAGGACAAGATCCTGGCGATCGACGCCAACCCCGACGCGGGCACGCTCGGCCGCCGGGTGCGCCGTGAGACCGGTGCCACCATCCGCGACCTGGTCCAGGCGATCCCGTACCTCAACTCGTACATGGACATCCGCCGCTTCACCTCGCAGGCGCCCTCCGGCCTGGAGATCATCGCCAACGACGTGGACCCGGCGGTCTCCACGACCTTCAACGACGAGGACTACCGCCGGGCGATCGACGTCCTCGGCAAGCAGTACCCGATCATCCTCACCGACTCGGGCACCGGCCTGCTCTACAGCGCGATGCGCGGGGTGCTGGACCTCGCCGACCAGCTGATCATCATCTCGACGCCGTCCGTCGACGGGGCCTCCAGCGCGTCCACCACGCTGGACTGGCTGTCGGCGCACGGGTACGCGGATCTGGTGCAGCGTTCGCTCACCGTCATCTCCGGTGTCCGCGAGACCGGAAAGATGATCAAGGTGGACGACATCGTGCAGCACTTCGAGACGCGGTGCCGCGGAGTGGTGGTCGTGCCGTTCGACGAGCACCTGGCGGCGGGCGCCGAGGTCGACCTGGACATGATGCGCCCCAAGACCCGCGAGGCCTACTTCAACCTCTCCGCGCTCGTCGCCGAGGACTTCCAGCGGGCCCAGCAGCAGCAAGGGCTGTGGATGTCCGAGGGCGGCAGCCAGCCGCCGCAGTTCGCCCCGCCGATGCCCGGTCAGCAGACGGGCGGTCAGGTGGCGCCGGGCGGGCAGCCGTACGCGCCCCAGCCGTACCCGGGACAGCCGTACCCGGCACAGCAGCACCCGGCGCAGCAACACGACGGCCGGCCGTACCCGGGACAGCCGTACGACGGCCGGCCGCAGCCCGGGCAGCCGCAGCAGCCCTACCCGCAGCAGCACCCCCAGCAGCCGTACCCCCAGCAGCCCTACGGGGCCCAGCAGCCCCCACCGCAGCAGCCCGCCGCCCCCGGGCAGCCCTACCCGCCGCACCCCGGACCCGGGGCGTGGCAGCAGGACGGGTGGCAGCAGGGCGGCGCCCAGCCGAACGCGGCACAGCCGAACGCGGTACAGCCGAACGCGGTACAGCCGAACGCGGTACAGCCGAACGGATGGCAGCAGCAGTCGCCCGCACAGGGGCAGCCGGGTGCGGGCCCGGCCGGTCCGCCGCCGGCACCCGCACACCCCGATGGCCAGGCACATCGGCCCGACCAGCCCGAACTGCAGGGTCCCGTACCGCCGGCCGGCTGGCAGCAGTACCCGCCGCAGCCGCCGCCAGCGCCTCAGCAGTAAGGCAGCAGAGGTCTGAACCAATGAGGGCCCGCACCGTTCCCGACGGTGCGGGCCCTCCCGCATTCCCGCAGCCCACACGCCGTTTGGCCGACCGTTGACGTGACTCGACCGCCGCTGATAGACCTTCGCTTCACCAACTGGCGAACCAGAGATCGGCCCGCCTTCACCGTGCGAGTCATGACGCGAGGTCCACGTCCATGGTCACAAGATTCCCCCCACCCTCCTCCCGCCCACGCGGCCGCCTGCGTGTCCTTCTCGCCTCCGGAGCCGCCGCCATGGCGCTGGCCGCCGGGTCGGTCGTCCCCGGGAACCCGCTCGCTCCGGCCCCGCAGGAGGCGCGGGCCGCCGACGGTACGTCGACCCTGACGGTCGCCGTCGCGCAGAGCGTCGACTCCCTGAGCCCGTTCCTCGCGCAGCGGCTGCTCTCCACGAGCATCAGCCGGCTGATGTATGACTTCCTGACCAACTACGACGCCAAGGACAGCCACCCGGTCCCCGGCCTCGCCACCGAGTGGGAGCCCTCGGCGGACAAGCTGACGTGGACGTACACCATCCGGACCGACTCGACGTGGTCGGACGGCGAGAAGGCCACCGCCGAGGACGCCGCGTGGACCTTCAACACGATGATGACCGACGAGGGCGCCGCGACCTCGAACGGCAGCTTCGTCTCCAACTTCGAGAAGGTGACCGCACCGAGCCCGGACAAGCTGGTCATCGAGCTGAAGAAGCCTCAGGCCACGATGACGGCGCTGGACGTGCCCATCGTGCCCAAGCACGTCTGGGAGAAGGTCGGGGACTTCTCGAAGTTCAACAACGACACGAAGTTCCCGATCGTGGGGAACGGGCCGTTCATCCTGACGGACTACAAGGTCGACCGCTACGTGAAACTGAAGGCCAACAAGGACTTCTGGCGGGGCGCGCCCAAGTTCGACGAGCTCGTCTTCCGGTACTACAAGGACCAGGACGCGGCCGTCGCCGCCCTCCGCAAGGGTGAGGTCTCCTTCGTCGCCGGGAGCCCGAGCCTGACGCCCGCCCAGGCGGACTCGCTGAGGACCGCCGACGACATCAAGGTGAACGACGCGCCGGGACGGCGCTTCTACGCGCTGGCGACCAACCCCGGCGCGCGGACGAAGGACGGCACGAAGTTCGGCGACGGCCACCCCGCGCTGCGGGACCAGAAGGTCCGCCAGGCGCTGTTCATGGCCGTGGACCGCACGGCCATCATCGACAAGGTCTTCCAGGGCTACGCCGTGGAGGGCGAGGGTTACATCCCGCCGCGCTACGGCTCGTACTTCTGGAAGCCGTCGGCCCGGCAGAAGCTCGCCTACGACCCGGCGAAGGCCGGCGCCCTGCTCGACGAGGCCGGCTACAGGAAGAACGGCGCGGGCAAGCGGACCGGCAAGGACGGCAAGCCGCTCGACTTCCGCATCCTGTGCCACGCCACGGACCCCAACGACAAGGCCGTCGGCAAGTACCTCCAGGAGTGGTGGGGCGCCCTCGGCATCGGCCTGAAGGTCGACTGCCGCGACAACGTCTCCGACCCCTGGTACGCGGGCGAGTACGACCTGGCCTTCGACGGCTGGTCCGTCAACCCGGACCCCGACTTCGTCCTGTCCATCCACACCTGCGCCGCGCTGCCGGCCAAGGCGAAGGAGACCGCGCAGACCGACAACTTCATCTGCGACAAGCAGTACGACGAGCTCCACGCGAAGCAGACGGCGGAATACGACGCCGCCAAACGGGCCGACCTCGTGAAGCAGATGGAATCGCGGCTGTACGACACGGGGTACATGAACGTCATGGCGTACCCGAATGCCGTCGAGGCCTACCGCACCGACCAGATCGCGTCCATCACCACCATGCCCTCGGACGCGGGCAACATCTACGGTCAGGACGGTTACTGGAGCTGGTGGTCGGCAGTCCCGGCCACCGGTGCGGCGGGCGGTTCGCCCGGTGAGAGCGGCAGCTCGACCGGGGTCCTCGTCGGTGTCGGTGTCGCCGTAGTCGTCCTCGCCGGTGGCGGGCTGCTGTTCGCCATGCGTCGTCGTTCCACCGCGGAAGACCGTGAATAGTCCATGAGCACAGAAAGCACTCCCGCGCTCCTGAAGGGCGCGGCGGGCGTGGACGCCGTACGGACCGACGGCCCGGCTCCGGCCGGGCCGTCGGCCCGCGGCCCACGCGCCCGCAGCACGACCGCGTACCTACGCTACGCGGCGGGCAAACTGGCCGGTGCGGCCGTGTCGCTGTTCGCCGTGCTCGTCACCAGCTTCTTCCTGTTCCGCCTGATCCCCGGTGACCCGGTCAAGCAGATGACCGGCGGCCGTCAGGTCTCGACCGAGCAGATCACCGCGATGCGCGAGGAGTTCGGCCTGGACCTGCCGCTGTGGCAGCAGTTCACCGACTACTGCGGCAACGCCCTGACCGGGGACTTCGGCACGTCGTACCAGTTCCGCGCCCCGGTCATGGACAAGATCACCGAGGCGCTGCCCGCGACGCTGCTGCTCACCGGCACGGCGTTCGTCATCTACACGGCGATCGGCATCTGGCTGGGCGCGAGGTCCGCCTGGCGCAGCGGCTCGGCGGGCGACCGCTTCCACACGGCCTTCGCGCTGACGCTGTACTCGGTGCCCTCCTTCTGGCTCGGCCTGCTCCTGATCATCACCCTTTCGGTCGGCATCGGCCCCGTCCCCGGTCTCTTCCCGACCGGCGGCATGGAGACGGGCGGCGAGAGCGGCTTCGCCCACGTCGTGGACGTGGCGCACCACCTGGTGCTGCCGGTCGTCACCCTCGTCGCCGTCGAGTACGCGCGCACCCTGCTGGTGATGCGGTCCTCGCTGCTCGACGAGATGGGCAGCGACTACCTGACGACGGCCCGCGCGAAGGGGTTGCGCGACGACCTCGTACGCCGCCGGCACGCCGTCCCTAACGCGATGCTGCCCACGGTGACCCTGCTCTTCGTCAACCTGGGCAACACGGTCGCGGGCGCCATCCTGGTGGAGACGGTGTTCTCCTGGCCCGGGCTGGGCGGGCTGTTCTACCAGGCGCTGAGCGTGCCCGACCTGCCACTGGTGCAGGCGCTGTTCTTCGTGTTCGCCGCCGCGGTGATCCTGATGAACACGCTCGCCGATGTGATCTATCCGCTCCTCGATCCCCGGGTGGGCCGATGACGACCACGACCGACGCCACGCCGGCGAGCAGCCCCCGTGCGCTGACCTGGACCCGCCGGCGCCACGCGGTGGCCCGCTTCTGGCGGCAGTACCGCGGGCACCGGGCCGGTCTCGCCGGCCTGACCGTCCTGGCCCTGATCGCCCTGACCGCGCTGGCCGCCCCGCTCCTGGTCGGCGCCGACTCGCAGAGCGTCACCACCGCGCCCGGTGGGCCGCTGGAGTCGCCGAGTGCGGAGTTCCCCCTCGGCACCGACCAGTTCGGCCGCAGCCTGCTCGCCCTCCTGGTGTGGGGGGCGCGGGTCTCACTGACCGTCGGACTGCTCGCCGCCTTCCTGTCGGTGGCCATCGGAACGCTGGTGGGCATCACCGCCGGGCACTTCAAGGGCTGGTACGGCAACGTGGTCATGCGGATCACGGACTGGTTCCTCGTGATGCCGACGCTGGTGCTGGCCATCGCGCTGGCCACCGTGCTCTCGCGGTCGCTGTGGACGACGGTCCTCGCCATCGGCGTGACGACCTGGCCCACGACGGCGCGGCTCGTGCGTGCGCAGACGCTGTCCGTGGAGTCCCGCCCGTACATCGAGCGCTCCAGGGCGCTCGGCGGCGGGCACGGCCACATCATGTCCCGGCACGTGCTGCCCAACGTGATGCCGCTGGTGCTCGCGCAGACCACCCTCGTGATCTCGACCGCCATCCTCACCGAGGCGACCCTCGCCTTCCTCGGGCTCGGCGATCCCACGATCGTCTCCTGGGGCGGTCTGCTCCAGGACGCCCGTGAGGCCGGAGCGGTCAGCTCCGGGAACTGGTGGTACCTCGCCCCGCCCGGACTCGCCATCGCGGCCGTCGCGCTCGCCTTCACGCTCTGCGGCCGCACCATCGAGTCCGTGCTCAACCCCAAGCTGGGGGTGACCCGTTGACCGCCGTGAAGACGGAGACCGTGACGGAGGCCGGGACCCGGCATCCGCTGCTCGAGGTCCGCGACCTCCATGTCACCTACGGTTCGGGGGCCGGTGCCGTCCCCGCCGTGCGGGGCGTCGACCTCCGGGTCGACGCCGGGCAGAAGCTCGGCATCGCCGGGGAGTCCGGCTGTGGCAAGTCCACGCTGGCGCTCGCGCTGCTGCGGCTGCTGCCCGCCTCCGCGACGCTGAGCGGCGAGATCCTGCTGGACGGCGAGGACGTCCTCACGATGAAGTGGGGCCGCCTGCGGGCGGTGCGCTGGGCGGGGGCGTCGATCGTCTTCCAGGGCGCCATGCACTCGCTGAACGCCGTGCACCGCATCGGGGACCAGATCGCCGAGCCGATCCTGCTGCACCGCCGGGCGACGCCCGCCGCCGCCAGGAAGCGGGCCGGCGAACTGCTCGAGCAGGTGGGCCTTCCGGCGGCGCGCGCGGACGCCTATCCGCACGAGCTGTCGGGCGGCCAGCGGCAGCGGGTGATGATCGCCATGGCCCTGGCCTGCGATCCGCGTCTGATCATCGCCGACGAGCCGACCACCGCGCTCGACGTCATGATTCAGGCGCAGATCCTGCGGCTGATCGAGCGGCTCGTCGCCGACCAGGACCTCGGCCTCATCATGATCAGCCACGACCTGGCCGTCCTCTCCGACACCTGCGACCGCCTGTCGGTGATGTACGCGGGCCGGGTCGTCGAGGAGGGCCCGGCCCGGCAGGTGTACGAGCAGGCCCGGCACCCCTACGGCAGCGCGCTGTCGGCCGCCTTCCCCCGCATCGGCGACCCCTCGTCCCGGCACGCCCCGCGTGGTCTGCCTGGCGACCCGCCGGACCCGGCCGCGCTGCCGTCCGGGTGCGCGTTCCACCCGCGCTGCCCGGTGGCGCTGGACTCCTGTGCGACCGAGGACCAGGAACTGCGGCACGCCGGGGAGGACCGGCGGGCGGCCTGCGTACTGGTGGAACCCGGCGCCGTCCTGGCGCCGGGTCCGCACGGTGGCGCCGACGAAGCGAGGAGCACGACGTGACGACCACCCCTGAGGCCCCCCTGCTCAGCGCCGAGGCCCTGAAGGTCGCGTTCCCGGGACGGCGCGGGGCGGCGACGGCGCGTGCGGTCGACGGCGTCGACCTCGACATCCGGCCCGGTGAGATCGTCGCCCTCGTCGGGGAGTCGGGCTGCGGCAAGACGACGCTGGCCCGTTCACTGCTGGGCCTCGTGCCGCCCACGGCCGGCCGGGTCACCTTCGGCGGCGAGCCGCTGGACTACTCCGCCCGCGCGCTCAAGGCCTACCGCAGGCGGGTCCAGCTGGTGCTCCAGGACCCGAGCGGATCCCTGAATCCGCGTCACACCGTCTACGAGGCGGTGGCGGAGGGCCTGCGCATCCACGGATACGCGGGTGACGAGCACGCGGCCGTGTCCGGGGCGCTGGCGCGGGCGGGGCTGCGGCCCCCGGAGCGGTTCTTCCTGAAGTACCCGCACGAGCTGTCCGGCGGTCAGCGCCAGCGTGTCGTGATCGCGGGCGCGCTGGTCCTGGAGCCGGAACTGATCGTCGCGGACGAACCGGTGGCCTCGCTGGACGCCTCCGTGCGCGGTGAGATCCTGGCGCTGCTGCTGCGACTGCGCGACGAACTGGGCCTGTCGGCGCTGGTCGTGACCCATGACCTGGGCCTCGCCTGGAACATCGCGGACCGGGTCGCGGTGATGTACCTGGGCCGGATCGTCGAGACGGGGGACGTCGAGCAGATCCTCACCGCGCCCCGCCACCCGTACACCCGGGCGCTGCTGTCCGTGCTGCCGGAGGCGGAGGGTGAGCCGGTGATCCTGACGGGAGAGCCGCCGGATCCGTCGAATGTGCCGTCCGGCTGCCGTTTCCACGCGCGCTGCCAGGTCCTCGCCTCGGGCGAGGCGGAACGCGCCGGCGTGGCCGACGCCTGCCGCACGCAGGACCTCCCGGTCCTGGGGGGCGGCGCCGGGAGGCAGGTGGCGTGCCACTGGGCGACGGCGGCGGTGGGCGCGGTCTCCTGAGGCGGGACGGCGGGGTCCCGTCCGGTACGCCGGTGCGGGGGCGCCCGGGTTCTCGCGGACCTGTCCCGGGATCCGGTCCGGGCCGGCGGACGGGAGGCCGAGGGAGCCGTCCGGCGTGCGGCCGTCCGGCCCGGGCGGAGGGTGCGCGGCCCGGGCATGGCCGCGCCGCCCCGTCCGCGCGACGGAGACCGTCCCCCGCGGTGAGCCCGGCGCGCGGGTCAGGCGTCCGGCTGCCGGGTGCGGTGGATCGGCCCCGTCAGCCGGGTGAAGGTCAGGCGTCCGGTTGCCGGGTGTGGTGGTGGATGGGCCCTGTCAGCTCACTCAGCGGGCGGCCCGTGCCGCCCCGGCGGTGCCGGACGATCTCGGCGGCGATGGACACGGCCGTCTCCTCCGGCGTACGGGCGCCGAGGTCGAGTCCGACGGGTGCGGCGAGGCGGGCCAGGCTCTCCTCGTCGACCCCTGCCTCCCTGAGCCGGGCGATCCTGTCCGCGTGGGTGCGCCGGCTGCCCATGACCCCGATGTAGGAGGCGGGCGTGCGCAGCGCGGCGGCCAGCAGCGGCACGTCGAACTTCGGGTCGTGCGTCAGCACGCAGACGACCGTGCGCGCGTCGACGTCGGCCGACTCCAGGTAGGTGTGGGGCCAGGCGCAGACGACCTCGTCCGCCGTGGGGAAGCGCTGCCGGGTGGCGAAGGCCGGGCGGGCGTCGCAGACGGTCACCCGGTAGCCCAGGAAGGAACCGATCCGGGCCGTCGCCGCGGCGTGGTCGATGGCCCCGAAGACGAGCATGCGGGGAGCCGGGGCGAACGTCTGGACGAAGACGGTCACGTCCCGCATGCGGCGTTCGCCGTGCGCCCCGTACCGGTGGCTCGCCATGGCCCCCCGCGCGAGGAGTTCCCGCGCGTCGTCCGTGACGGCGGCGTCGAGCCGTTCGTCGCCGAGTGAGCCGTCGGCCCGGTCGGCCAGGACCACCCGGCCGGCCCCCAGGGACGCCTCCGGGGAGACCACGGTCGCCACCGCGACCGGCACCCCGGCGGTGACCAGGCCGACGAGGGCGCGCAGCCCCTCCCGGTCCGGCTCCGAGACGTAGGGCCGCACCAGCACCTCGATCGTGCCGCCGCAGGTCAGCCCCACGGCGAACGCGTCGTCGTCGCTGATGCCGTACGTACGCAGGCTCGGCTCGCCCGTGGTCAGCGCTTCGGCCGCCACCTCGCAGACATCGCTCTCCACGCAGCCGCCGGAGACACTGCCCGCGACAGTGCCGTCGGCCCGCACCGCCATCGCGGCACCCACGGCGCGCGGCGCGCTGCCGCGGACCGCCACGACGGTGGCGAGGGCGAAGGGCGTACCGGAGGTGTGCCAGTCGCGCAGTTCGGAGAGCAGTTCACGCACGGTGGGCGCCTTCCCGGCTCGACGGTCCCTCACTCCGACGATGCCCGGACGCGGGCCCGCTCACCACGCGAGGACGTCAGGCCCGCTCGTACGCCGCGATCAGCTCGCCCGACTTCTTCACGTCGGCGGCCATGGCCACGAGGAGGTCGTCGATCGAGTCGAACTTGAGCATGCCGCGCACGTACGCGAGGAAGTCCACGGCGACGTGCAGTCCGTACAGCTCCAGGCCGACCCGGTCGATCGCGTACGCCTCGACGGTCCGTTCCGTGCCGTCGAACTGCGGGTTGGTACCGACCGAGATGGCGGCGGGCATGGCCTCGCCGTCCACCGTCAGCCAGCCCGCGTAGACGCCGTCGGCCGGGATCGCGGTGTGCGGCAGCGTCTCCACGTTCGCCGTCGGGAAGCCGAGTTCGCGGCCGCGCTGCGCGCCGCGCACCACCACCCCCTCGACGCGGTGGGGACGGCCGAGGATCTCGGCGGCCCCCTCGACGTCGCCCTCCGCGATCAGGCGGCGGGTGAGCGTGGAGGAGAACGGCTCGCCGCCGCCCGCCTCACCGCTGACGAAGAGATCGATGACCTCGGTCTCGTAGTCGTACGTCCGGCCGAGTTCGGCGAGGAGTTCGACGTTCCCGGCGGCCTTGTGGCCGAAACGGAAGTTCGGGCCCTCGATGACGACCCGGGTGTGGAGCTTGTCCACGAGCACCTTCGCGATGAAGTCGGCGGGTGCCAGCTGCGAGAACTCGGCGGTGAACGGCAGGATCAGCACCGCGTCCACGCCGAGGCCCGCCATCAGCTCGGCACGCCGGTGGTGCGGGGCCAGCAGCGGCGGATGGGTGCCCGGACGCACGACCTCGCTGGGATGCGGATCGAAGGTCACGACGACGGACGGGACGCCGAGCTCGCGCGCCCGCTCCACCGCCCGGCCGATGATCAGCTGGTGCCCGCGGTGCACCCCGTCGTAGGAGCCGATGGTGACGACGCTGCGTCCCCAGTCCTCGGGGATGTCCTCCAAGCCACGCCAGCACTGCACTGTGACCGCTCCTCGCCCGAACCCGTGTACGTGTGTGTGTCCATTACGCAGGTCTAAGACTGCCATGCTCACGTCCCACGGCCTGCATCGGCACCGTCATCACCGGCTGCGGCCCGTGCGGGGACGCGACCGCGCGCCGGGCGCCGCCACCGACGACGACGGCCCACTCCTCGGGAGCCTCCGCCAGCCAGCCGGCGATCATCGCCGCGAAGCCGGGCACGTCCCGGGCGAGTCCGGTGAGCGCATCGTCGAAGCGCGCGGCCCCTTCGGGCGTCCGCGCGAGCAGCATGCCGGTGCGGTGCACCAGTGCCCTCGTGCGGGCCTCCGGGCGCCGGGCGGATCCGGCC
>NZ_JBEXWB010000198.1:0-11748 GCF_040629645.1 Streptomyces sp. NPDC005899
ACTGGGAGCGCCCCGGAGGGCGGGCCGGGGGACACGTCCCCACCGGCACCGCCCTCCGGGCCACCTCGCCGCCCGCCCCGTCAGGGGAACTCGCCGTGGCGGGCGACGTCCACGTCCGGCTAGCCGGCGTACGTCTCGAACTCGGCGACCTTCGGAGCCCCGGTCGAACCGGTGATCTCGAACGTGATCTTGCGGAGCGAGGTCGTGGGGAACTGGATCACACCCGCCCCGCTGCCCGAGGTCAGGACGGCACCGGTGTCGCCGTTCACGACCCTCCACGAACCGATCTTGCCGGAAGAACCCGCCACCTCGCGGATGTTGACCTTCGAGACGGCCGTGGCGGAGCCCCACTTGACCGACACGGCGCCCGTCGAACCGGCGGGCGACCAGTAGGTGTTCAGGTCACCGTCCCGCACGTTGCCGTAGCTCGTGCCACTGGCCTTGCTGGTGCCGTCGGCGCCGGCGCCGAGACTGAGGTTGGTGCCGCTGGGCTGGGTCGGGTCGGTGGGGTCCGGCGTCGGGTCGGTCGGGTCCGGCGTCGGGTCCGTGGGGTCCGGCGTCGGGTCCGGCGTCTGCGGCGAGCAGCTGCCGTCCGACACCTGGAGCCCCTTGTTCGCGCCGGCCGTGCGGGTCACCACGTCCGGCACGCAGTTCGCGGCGTCGAGGGTGAAGGAGTACGGGATGGTGACGCTGGTGTTGGACTTCGGGTTCGGGCCGGCGGGGTTGTTCTCGCTGCCGGGCGCGGACCAGGTCACGTTGTCGAAGATGTTGCCGTTGACCTGCCAGTATCCGGCCGCGTCGGTGTAGAACGTGCCCAGGACGTCCTTGGAGTCCTTGAAGTAGTTGTTGTCCACCCGGGCGCGCGCCCCGGCCCGGGAGTTGATGCCCGACTCGTTGAGCTTGACGTAGTAGTTGTTGTAGATGTGCGCGATGCCGCCGCGGAGCAGGGGTGCGCGGGAGTCGATGTTCTCGTACAGGTTGTGGTGGTACGTGATGAAGCCGTTGGAGAGCTCGGTCTCGCTCGACCCGATGAGGCCGCCCCGGCCGGAGTTGCGCAGGGTGCTGTAGGAGAGGGTCACGTACTGGGTGTTGTCCTTCATGTCGAAGAGGCCGTCGAAGCCCTCCGACTCCCCGCCCGACGCCTCGAGTGTCGTGTGGTCGACCCACACGTTGCGGACGTCGCTCTCCATGCCGATCGCGTCACCCCCGTTGGAGGTGGGCGAACCGGACTTCTTGACGTTCCGGACGGTCACGTTCTGGATGATGATGTTGCTGGACTGCCGGATGTGGATGCCCAGCTGGTCGAAGACCGCCCCGCTGCCCACGCCCACGATCGTCACGTTGCTGATCTGCTTGAGCTCGATCACGCCGGCCGCGGTGTTGCAGCTGCTCCCCGACACCTTGGCGGTGTTGCCGTGGTTGATGGTGCCCTCGACCTGGATGGTGATCGGGGTGCTGCTGCTGGCCCGGCCGCAGAGGGCCGCGTGAATGGCGGTCCCCGTGGTGGCCCGCACCGTCTGCCCGCCGGCACCACCGGTGGTGCCACCGTTCTGGGTGGCGTAACCGGTGGCGCCCCCGGTGGCCGCCGACGCCTGAGGCATCGTCAGAACCGCCCCGGTCGCGGCGGCCAGAGCCATCGTGGCCAGTCCCGCATAGAGTCGCCGAGCGACTGGTCGTCCCATGTCTGTCTCCCTGTTCGTCTTCACATGCTGGGGATCACCCGATGCATGGCATGGCCATGACAGGTTAATGACAGGCCGTCGGGCCACCCTTTCCATGAAGGACGGATCCCGGTCGGCCCGGTTGGCGGTGCTCTTCACTTCGATCAGGCCGGCCGTTCGCGGCGGCCCCGGACTGCGCGTGCGCGGGCTCCGGCCGCGGGGTCACCGCGGTCGCGCTCCGGCCGCACCGCCGGAGCGGCGGCCACTGCGACGGGGGGCCGCACAGCCACCCACCGCGACGAGCCTTCGACACTGAACAACCTGGTGGGACCCCGCGCCGGATCGGTGGCGGCTCATGCGTCAAGTCGCTTTCGGCTACTGCGACTTCACTGCACCGGTACGGGGGCCCACTGGGAGAGAAAGCGCTTTCTGGTGGTGAGAATAGAGCCGTGCGCGCCGGGCTGGCAAGGCTCTGGACGCGCACAGACCGAGCGGGTTCACCCCTGCCGCGGAATGCGCTCCCGTCCGGCGCGGCCGGGGCGGCACGATCGAGGTTCGGCGGGGGCGTGAGCGCTCGGGAGGGGGCCCCCGCCGCTCGCGTGTGAGCGGCGTCGCGTCTCGGAGGTCGGCCGCCGCACCGGATAGGTCGGAGCTGTCCGCACACGTGGTGGTGGACCTTCCGGCCCGGGGCCCTTCCACGCGGGCGCCCGGAAGGCGCCGCCCGCAGCCGCCGTGCAGGAGCGGGACGCGCGGCATGGACCATCCCCGGCGGACCGGACCGGCCCGGAGCGGATCAGCTCATCGTGGAGCGGATCGGATCACTGCATAGCGGATCGGCTCATCGTGGAGTGGACCGGCTTATCGCGGAGTGGACCGGATCACTGCAGGGCGGACCGGACGATCTCCCCGAACGCGGGTGTGCGGTCGAGTTCCGCCCGGATCTCCGCCAGGCTCTGCCCTGCCAGCGCCTCGCGCCAGGCCCGGTCGGCTCGGCCCATGGCGGAGTTCACCGCGCAGGCTCCCGTGGGGGCGGGAGCGAGCTCACCGATCCGGCCCTGGCACCGGATCTCCGTGCACCGGAAGAGCCGGTTGTCCCCCTCGATGGCCTCGACGACGTCGAGGAGCGTGATGGCCTCGAGGGGACGGGCCAACCGGAACCCGCCCCGCGGGCCCGGCGTGGAGGTCAGCAGACCTGCCTTCACGAGCTGCTGCAACTGCTTGTTGAGGTAGGCGGCCGGCAGCCCGTGCGCGTCCGCGAGCCGGCCGCTGCCCACCGGGCCACCTCCGACGACCGCCAGGTTCAGCAGTGTGTGGATGGCCCACTCGACGCCGTTGCTCGTTCGCATGATGCCGACATTGTATGTCCGGACAGGCCCCTCACCGGGTCGGCGGAGGACGTCCGCCAGGACGGCCACCGCCCGTAGGCGGCCCGGCCGGACGCCCTTGCCCTACGGGCCCGCCCGTCGGCCGGCACGAGCGCGGCACGGCCCGGGGCGCCTCGCGAGGTGGCCGGCCTGGCCCTCACAGGGCCGCGGGCCCTCGCTCGCCCGTCCGGACCGTACGGACTCCCGGCGGGCAGCCCCCCTGCCCCTTGCCGTCGCCGATCTCTCCGGCGCGGGCGGATCGGACCACCGCGTCGAGGACCGCTTCCGCGTCCGCGTCCTAGACGAGGGCCTCCGGACAGACCTGAGGCGCCGGATCCACCCGCTGTTAGGCGCCCCGGTAAACCTCGGTGTGCCCGCGCCGGTGCCCGTACCCCCTGGCTTCCGTGACCGTCAGCCCGTCCACACCGCGATCCCGCGGTACGGTCATCGCCTCGCGAGATCCCGCGGTACGGTCTTCGCCTCGTCGAGGCGGTGCGGCTTCACGACGGCGGTGACGAGCCTCACGGGGTGCTGCTCCTGTCCTGGAGATGAAGAGCGGGCCTGCCCGGGGACTGCGCGGCCGCGTGTCCCAGGCCGCCGTGATCGTAGGCGCTCTCCGCGTGCACCGTCTGGTCCAGGCCCGTGAGTTCCTCGTCCTCGGATGCCCGCACGCCCATGAGCCGGTCGATCGCCTTGCCGATCCCGTAGGTCACCAGGAAGGTGTACGCGGCGACGGCGAGTACGGCGACCGCCTGCCGCGCGAGCTGGCCCGCTCCGCCTCCGTAGAGGAGCCCCTCCGCGCCGCCGGTCATGGTGGCCGTGGCGAACAGCCCGACGAGCAGCGTGCCGACGACGCCTCCCACGAAGTGCACCCCGACCACGTCCAGGGAGTCGTCGTAGTCGAACCGGAACTTCCACGCGACCGCGTACGAGCAGACGACACCGGCGACGAGTCCGACGACCACGGCACCGAGGACGCCGACCGTTCCGCACGCCGGTGTGATCGCCACCAGTCCCGCGACCGCGCCGGACGCCGCGCCGAAGGTGGTCGGATGGCCGTCCCGTTTCTGCTCGACGAAGAGCCAGCCCAGCAGGCCCGTGCATCCGGCGACCAGGGTGTTGAGGACCGAGGCGGCGGCCAGTCCGTTGGCGCCGAGAGCCGATCCGCCGTTGAAGCCCAGCCAGCCGAACCACAGCAGGCCGGCGCCGAGCACCACCATCGGCAGGTTGTGCGGGCGCATGGCGTCCTTCTTGAAGCCGATGCGGGGGCCCGCCACCAGGGCCAGGGCGAGGCCAGAGGCTCCGCAGGTGATCTCCACGACGAGCCCTCCGGCGAAGTCCAGGGCTCCGAGCGAGTCGGCGATCCACCCGCCCGGCCCCCACACCCAGTGGGCGACGGGAACGTATACGAGCAGCGTCCAGACGGGCACGAGGACGAGCCACGCCGCGAACTTCATCCGGTCCGCGATCGCCCCGCTGATCAGCGCCGCGGTCAGGATGGCGAAGGTCAGCTGGAAGGTGGTGAACAGCAGGGTCGGGACGCTGCCGGTGAGGTCGCCGGGGCCGACGCCGGCCAGACCCACGTGGCCGAGCCCGCCGATGAGCCCGGCGAAGGTGTCGTCGGTGAAGGCGAGCGAGTAGCCGGCCGCCAGCCAGACGACGGTGACCAGGGCGATCGAGACGAAGCTCATCATCAGCATGTTCAGGACGCTCTTCGTACGGACCATGCCGCCGTAGAACAGGGCCAGTCCCGGTGTCATCAGCAGGACCAGGGCGGTGGCGGCGAGGAGCCATGCGGTGTCGCCTGAGTCGAGGCGGGTCGAGGCCAGGGTCACGGGGGTCAAGAGAGAGGTCCCTCCTCGGAGCGGCGCGGGGGTCCGGCCCGAAGAGGGTTGCGGGTGTGCGTTTCACGGAGGACGCCGTCGCGTTTCCGGGATGTTTCATTGCGTGAAGGTGGCGGAAACCTCACCGGACGGGGATCCGCGTCCTCCGCCGCTCCGCCCCGGTCAGGTGGACGGAGTGGCGGAGTCCCGCGCCACCGGGGTGACGGCTACGGCGTCACCCTGTCGCCGCCGAAGGTCACGACGAGGGAGCCGTTCTCGGCGAAGGACCAGTCCATCGCACCCGCGTAGGCGGGGCAGGCCGATCCGTTCGAACCGGTCCAGAACTGGTTGGAGCTGTCCGCGTCCCCCACGGTCTTGTCGTTCGACCCGTCGCCGCTGCGGCAGGAGACGTTGTCCCGGAACACCGAAGTGCCCTTGTCGAACGAGAAGTTGCGCTCGGCGTTGTCAACGCTGACATTGTCCGACACGGTCATGGAGCCGGGGTTGCTGTTGTAGGTGAACCCGTGGTGACCGTTGTCGTAGGCGATGTTGCGCCGCACGATGTGGTTGACCTTGATGCCGTCGCCGCCGAGCTTGTAGCCGTTGCGGTCACCGTCGGAGTTCACGGTGCCGTCGGAGAGGGTGCCGTTCCCGTAGGAGAGGGAGTCCTCGATGGTCACCGGGCCGATCGGACCGGTCTCCGTCTTCGTGTACAGGTCCCAGCCGTCGTCGATGTTGTTGTGGGACACGGTGTAGCGGAAGACGTTTCCGGGGCCCGAGGTGAGCTTGGAGGCGAACCCGTCGGCGTCCTCGCCGTCCGAGTCGGCGTTGTCGTGGGACTCGGAGCTCAGGACGAGGTTGCGGGCCGGCCATTCGCCCTTCGGGGTGTCGGAGGCGATACGGGAGATCTGCAGGCCCGAATCGTGGTTGAAGCGTGTGACGACCCGCTCGATCACGTTGTCGCTGCCGCCGACGAAGATCCCGTTGTCGCCGGCGTGCTCGACGACGATGCCTTTGACGTGCCAGTAGTCCCCGTTCACCGCCAGCCCTCGGTTGGCCGGGTCCTCCGCCATGCCGGAGAAGTCGAGGACCGGGGTCTCCCCCGGGTAGGCGGACAGCGTCGTACGGGCGCTCGCCGTACCGTCGTTGCCCGGCGGGATGGTGACCGTCGCGGACTGCGAGTACGTCCCACCGCGGAGCCGGATCGCCCCACCGGGCGCGACACGGGCGATCGCGGAGGCCAGCGTCGTGGGGTCGGACTCGGTTCCCGTCGCGTCGTCGCTTCCGTCCGGAGCCACGTACAGGGCAGCGGCGGCCGGCGCGGGGCTGACCGCTGCGACGTCCGCGGCTCCGTGGGGGGTGGGCGCGGCCTGAGCCACGGGCCCGGACAGCGTGATGAGCGAACCGGCCAGCAGGCCGGCACATGCGATGACGGGGTTGATCTTCTGCATAGTTCGTCTCCAGGTCGGGTTGATCCGTCCGGCCGGTGGGGCGGAGGGCGAATGCGGTGACCGGCCGGTTGTCCGGCTCCGTCCGGGTGGGGCGCGGCCGGGGCGGTGCGCCGGCACCGGCGCAGGGGGCGTCCTTCCTGACACGGCAGTCGGTGACGCGGCCACCCACTCGCCGTCCGCGCGAACGCGGACCGAGCGGCTGCATACCCGGCCACCTGAGGGGCAAGCGCTTTCTACCGGACGACAAGGACAGTAGGTCGCATGACGTGAGCACGTCAATGGACACGTACATGATTCTTGTTCAGCAGTTTGAACGTTTACGTGTGGCCGACGCCATCAGCCGTGACACCGCTCCCGGTCTCCGGGACACCGCCACCGGCGCGCCGGCCGGCGCGGGCCACCGGGTCGCGGCGAGGCCCGGGGCGAAGCCCGATTCCCGGGCCGCGAACGGCGAACCGTGAGGCAACGCTGTACAGCAGCCGGTGACGGACGGCCGCATCACGCACGCACGAGGAGGCTCTCCCCCACGCGCATGAGCCCCGTCGAGATGGCTCGTGGGCCACTCGGAGGATTCTGACTCACCGCGCGTACGCGAGGCTCCGGGTCCACCGGGTCGCCGAGGGGAACCGGCCCGTCGAAGAGGTGGCGGTCCTGTCACTCACCCGTACCCGTCACACGGCGCGTCGGCTCCAGAGGCTCCTGGGCTTCATGGGTGAGCCCTGAGTGCACGTCCTGGGACTCGCCACCGTGTTGCAGCAGGATCGATCCGGGAGGGACTGACGGCCACGCCCGCCCGACGGCCCGGCGCAGCCCGGGAGGCACCGCCCGGCCCGGACCCGCGGGTGACTTCGACTCATCGGCGCCGCGCCGGGCGCGGATCGAACTCCGGGTACGGGCGGAACTCGTGCTCGCGCGCGTGGGATCCGTACGGAATCTCTCCCGTCCCGTCACTGCCCGAAAATATCCAGCGAAGTACGCACGACACGTCCCACCCAAGGAGGAAAGGATGACGGAAAGGGAAACTCCGGTCACCCGAAACGCACCGGGGATCAGGCAGCAAGAAGGGCAGTCCGACGGGGCTTGCAATTCGGGCGCCCACGCCATCGGCGTGGCCCTTTTTCAGGGCGTGTGCCCCTCCCGAGCGAGAACCGGCGCACAGGGTGCCACGGAGCCCCCCGCACCGCGCCACCGATGAAACACGTACGGAAAACGTATGCAGCTGGGGCCCGCCCCCCGAAGGGTGCGGGCCCCAGCTGCATGATGTGCCTAGGCGTCAGGCCGGAACGATGTTCTCGGCCGTCGGGCCCTTCTGGCCCTGCGCGATGTCGAAGGTCACCTTCTGGCCTTCGAGCAGCTCACGGAAGCCCTGGGCGGCGATGTTCGAGTAGTGGGCGAACACGTCCGGGCCGCCACCGTCCTGCTCGATGAAGCCGAAGCCCTTTTCCGCGTTGAACCACTTCACGGTACCAGCAGCCATGTCATATCTCCTTAGGGGCAGTACACCGGAATCCGCACCGTGCGGACACCGTGTCGCCGCGATGATTACCCCGCCCGGAAATGACCGGTCATACAAAAGCGACCCCACCGGCAGGGAGCCGGATCGGGTCACTAGAAGTTCGGGAACCACAACTGCAACTGAGAAAGACACTAGCACGCAGAAACGGCCAACGCCCGCTACGCAATTCTGCCTTACTCATCACAGCAGGAACCCTCACCACGCGGCCCGTGGAACCCTCATTCCGCGGGCACAGATATTGATTTACCGGCGAGTGCTCTCCACAAGGCCCGCCCACTGCGACCGGCCCACCGCCCAGGTGGAACGGGCGGCTGCCGCCCACGGCGCGGCCGCGCCGCGGGCGTGCCGGCAGGCGCCCGCGAAGACGCGCTTCGGCGCGGCCGCGCTGCCCGTGCTCGCCGATGAGGACACCGGCCGCTCCCGTGTCGAGGTCGGCCGAGAAGCGGCGCAGCGTCGCTTCCGGCACGAGCGGCCGGTCCCCGTCGGCGGCCACCGGCCTCCGGGCGGCCCGCCGGGGCCGCGCCCGGAGGAAGCGGCACGTCGTGGCCCAGGTGCGCGGTCGCACCTGCCTGTGCGTGCACGCCGTCCCGAGGACGCGGAAGCCGGGCAGGCAGCTCGCCGAGGCCCTCGGCCGGAGCTGACCTCCCCGCGCCGTGCACCGGCCTTCTTCATTGGCGGCGCCGGAACTCGGGTCCCACGGGAGGTCGGCCGCTGACGTCGGCCACCAACTCGCCACAAAGGTCGCGAGTTGATGTTGCGGTGCTGGGAGGCCGAGCGCAGGACGCCGAACGCCTCGTCAGCGGTGCAGCGGTGCTCGCCCATGACGATGCCGAGCGCCTGGTCGATGACGCCGCGCGACCGCATGGCGGTCTCCATCTGGCCGGCGGACTCCTGGGTGTCACTGATCCGCTGCGCCAGGGCGATACCGCCGGTGGCCTGTGCGGCCAGGGTGCGCAGGGCCGCGAGGTGGTCGGCGTCGGCGAAGGCGTCGGGCGAGGCGGCATAGAGGTTGAGAGCGCCGGCGGTGTGGGTTCGGGCGGCGATCGGCAGGGAGAGGGAGCAGCGGATACCGCAGGACACGGCGTACGACGGATAGTCGCCCCACCGGGCCTCGTGCAGCATCTCGCGGACGGTGATCTCCTCGCCGCCGCGCAGAGCCCGCAGGCAGGGGCCGTCGTCCTGGCCGTACTGCTTCTCGTCCGGCTTCGGCCCCGCCCGTCCTGCGCTGACCACCGTGATGGGCCGGCCGTCCCGTTCCAGCGTCACCCCGACCCCTTCGCAGGGGGCCGGTTCGAGAGCCGCGTCGGCCAGCGTCTGGAGGAAGTGCTCCAAGGACTCGGTGTCCAGCAGCCACTGGGTGACGCGACCGCTGTCGTACGGGCCCTCGGCACTCATGCGGTGTCCCTTCGCAGTGACCTGGGTCAGCGCCCCGGTCAGGAGTGGGTCGATCGCCGTGCCACCAGGGCCGACGGACTCCGGATCCGAAGGGGACATCTCCGGTGCGGGCCACCGGCCGGCACCCGTTGGTGACCGAGCGGCATGGCCCCCGGACTTCCACGCTACTCCCCCGCGTCCGCCGCCCCTGCGGCTGCTCACGCGGAGGCGTGGGTGCCGGGGCACTGTCCATCCCGGCAGGACGGTGACGTAGTCGTGCGCCACGCCGGTCGTGGCGGGCAGGAGGGACCTTCGTCCAGCCGGGTTCGCGCCGGTCGAAAGTCCGGTAGGCGTCGAGCGCGTCCCCGGTTCCGGCCCAGCGAGTTGATCAGCGGCGTGGGGTGGCCCCCGGCAGCCTGCGGACGCGACGGCCTCCTCGCTTCCCTGGGCTGACGCCCGGCGGGTGACCGGGCGGACAACGGGAGGGGGCGACGTTTCGACCGTACCCGCACGGTTACCCGTGAACAGTCGCATCCCCGCGCGTCCCCCGGGCACGGTCCGGACGCCGGGGACAGTGGTGCATCGACGGGATCGGGAACGGAGTCTGCATGGCCAGCACGAAGGTGTCCGACTACATCCTCCAGCGGCTGCGGGAGTGGGATGTCGACCATGTCTTCGCCTATGCGGGCGACGGCATCAACGGTCTGCTGGCGGCCTGGGGGCGGGCGGACAACAAGCCGAAGTTCGTCCAGGCCCGCCATGAGGAGATGGCCGCTCTCCAAGCCGTCGGCTACGCGAAGTTCTCCGGCAAGGTCGGCGTGTGCGCGGCCACCTCCGGACCCGGCGCCATCCACCTGCTGAACGGGCTCTACGACGCCAAGCTGGACCACGTACCCGTCGTCGCGCTGGTGGGCCAGACCAACCGCAGTGCCATGGGCGGTTCCTACCAGCAGGAAGTGGATCTCGCCAGTCTCTACAAGGACGTCGCCTCCGACTTCTGCGAGACGGCGACGGTGCCCGAGCAACTGCCGAACCTGATCGACCGCGCCTTCCGCACCGCCTACGCCAAACGCACCGTCACCGCGATCATCCTGCCCGGCGACGTGCAGGAGCTGGACTACAGCCCGCCCACCCACGCCTTCAAGATGGTGCCCTCCAGCCTCGGACTGGGGCGGTACGCGCCGGTGCCGTCCGAGGAGGACGTCCAGCGGGCCGCGGAGGTGCTGAACGCGGGTGAGAGGGTCGCGGTCCTCATCGGGCAGGGCGCGCGCGGCGCGCGGGCGGAGGTCGAGCGGCTCGCGGACGTGCTCGGCGCGGGTGTGGCCAAGGCCCTGCTCGGCAAGGACGTCCTGCCGGACGACCTGCCCTACGTGACCGGCTCCATCGGGCTGCTGGGCACCCGGCCGTCGTACGAGCTGATGCAGGAGTGCGACACCCTGCTGATGATCGGCTCCAGCTTCCCGTACACGCAGTTCATGCCGGACCTCGACCAGGCGCGGGCCGTGCAGATCGACATCGACCCGCACATGATCGGGCTGCGCTACCCCTTCGAGGTCAACCTCGTCGGCGACTCCCGCGAGACGCTGCGCAGGCTGCTGCCCCAGCTGCACCGCAAGCAGGACCGGGCGTGGCGGCAGAAGGTCGAGAAGAACGTCGCCCGCTGGTGGGAGGTCATGCAGCGCCGTGCCGCCGTCAGCGCCGATCCCGTCAATCCGGAGTACGTCGTCCACGCCCTGGACGGCAAGCTGCCCGACGACGCGATCCTGAGCGCCGACTCCGGCTCGGCCGCCAACTGGTACGCCCGTCACCTGCGGCTGCGTGGCCGGATGCGCGGCTCCCTGTCCGGCACGCTGGCCACCATGGGTCCCGGGGTGCCGTACGCGATCGGCGCGAAGTTCGCCCATCCCGACCGGCCCGCCATCGCCCTGGTCGGGGACGGCGCGATGCAGATGAACGGCATGATGGAGATGGTCACCGCCGCGAAGTACTACCGCGAGTGGTCCGATCCGCGGCTGATCGTGGCCGTGCTGAACAACGGCGACCTCAACCAGGTCACCTGGGAGATGCGCGCCATGTCCGGCGCCCCCCAGTTCGAGGAGTCCCAGCACATCCCCGACCTGCCCTACGCGGAGATCGCCCAGCACCTCGGCCTGGACGGTGTGCGGGTGGAGAAGCCCAAGCAGGTGGAGGCCGCCTGGGACCGGGCCCTCGCCGCCGACCGGCCGTTCGTCATCGACTTCCGCACCGACCCGGCCGTGCCACCGATCCCGCCGCACGCCTCGCTCGACCAGATCGAGGCCGCGGCCACCGCCATCCTCAAGGGCGACAGCGACCGCGGCTCCGTGGTGAAGCAGGGCCTCAAGGCCAAGGTGCAGGAAATGCTGCCCGGCAGCCGCCACCGCGACGACCGCCCCGGTGCCGGATCGCACGACAGCAGCGAAGAGAACAAGTGACCCAGCCGGCGCGGGGCCGGATCGGGGCCGGACCCGACCCGACCCCCCCCCCGGGCGGCGTGCGGCAGGGGACCGGTACCGGCACCCCACCGGGAGCCCCGGCCGC